>CALBEG010000001.1 GCA_937927455.1 uncultured Elioraea sp.
GCCCGGCGCACGGCAGTCACGAGGGCTGCCGCCGCCGCTTCGTCCCCTTCGACGGCCATCACGCGGAAGCGCTTGGCGAGCGGAAGGGTGAACGTGCCGATGCCGGCGTAGAGGTCGGCCACGCGCGCATCCTCCGGCAGATCGGCCAGTGCCTCAAGCACCGCAGCGACGATCGCCCGTTCGCCTTCCGCCGTCGCCTGCAGGAAGGCGCCGGGCGGCGGCTCAACCTCCACCCCGCCCAAGATCAGCCGCGGCGTGCGGCGAACCGCGAGCGGAACCGGACCATTGCTGAGATCAAGCGAGAGGCGGGCGAGGTCGGCGACCTCGGCGAAGCGGGCCAATGTCTCGCTCCCCGCCTGGTCCGGTTCCCGCTGCAGGCGCAGCACCAGGTCGAGCCCCGTTTCGGTCAGGTTGGCCTGCGCCTTGGCGCGCGGGCGGAGGCAGCCAAGCGCATGTCCGCGCAGCCGATCGGCCAGAGCGAGCAGGGGGGGCGCGAGGACGAGGCAGCCCGGCACGTCCACCACCATCCCGCTCGCGCGCCCATGGAAGCCCGCGACAGGCGGGCGGAGGGCGAACTCCGCGCGGCGCCGCGTCCCGGGGTAGGCGGGAATCAGCGGCGAGAGAGCCGCGTCGGCGAAGCCGGCGCGAGCCAAAGCCTCGACGAGGAGCCCGCGCTTCCAGTCGCGATAGGCGTCGGGGGCGAGGTGCTGAAGAGCACAGCCTCCGCACACACCGAAATGCGGGCAGGGCGGGCGGACCCGATCCGGAGAGGGGGCCAGGATGTCGACCAGCCGGCCCGCCCACGCCTCGCCGCGACGGCCCTCGATCGCCACCGCGACCCGCTCGCCTGGCAAGGCACCTGGAACGCAGATCAAACGCCCGTCCTCGCCTCGCGCCAGCCCGTCGCCGCCGCCGCCGAGCCGCGCGATCGTCACCGCGATGGACAGCGCGGCAGGCCCATGCGAAGCGGACGCGCGTGTTTTCCGATCGCCTGAAGGCCGCCGTCCCCTGGTGGGGGAAGATCGCGGCGAAGCTCGTGTTGTCACGCCTGCCGCTCGGCTACCGGACATGGGCGCGTGCCAACCTGTTTCGCCACGGCACGATGGACCGTCCCGACCGCGCGCTCGCCACCTTGGCGGTCATGCATGGCATCGCCACTGCACGCGCCTCCCTGCCGCACGGCTTCACGGTGCTGGAGGTGGGCCCCGGGGATTCGCTGCTCGGCTCGATCGCCGCCTGGGGCTTCGGGGCGGGGCGCATCCTCGCCTGCGATGTGGGCGCGTTTGCCACCACCACGCTCGAGGGGCTGACACGCCTTGATTCCTTGCTGCGCGAGAAGGGCTTGCGCCGTTTGCCGCTCGACCCCCCTGCGCCGGCGGAGGAGGTGCTGGCGCGCATGAACGTGCGCTATCTCACGCGCGGGCTTGGCGATCTTCGCGCCTTGCCTGCGGCGAGCGTCGATCTCGTGTGGTCCTCCGCCGTGCTGGAGCATGTGCGGCGCGCAGAGATGGCTGCGACCCTCGGCGAACTCGCCCGGCTGCTCAAGCCCGAAGGCGTGATGGTGCACGGTGTCGACTTCTCCGACCATCTCGGGGGCGCGCTGAACCATCTCCGCTTCTCCCCGCACTTGTGGGAAGCGGAGTGGTTCGCGCCCCGCTCGGGGTTCTACACGAACCGAATCGCCTTCACCGAGCTCTTGGCGCTCTTTTCCGCCGCCGGGCTGGCGACCGAGGTGATCCATCGCACGACCTGGCCCTCGCTTCCCACCCCGCGACATGCGCTATACGCAACGTTCCGACAGCTGAGCGATGAGGATCTCTTGACGCACAGCGTGCTTCTGGCCGCCCGGCACGCGACGGCCTGACCTCGCCCTCTTTTTTCGCCGTCAGGCGTTGCCGAAAGCGGACAAGCCCGTCTGCGCCCGACCCAGGATGAGAGCGTGGATGTCGTGCGTGCCCTCGTAGGTGTTCACCGTCTCCAGGTTCAACAGGTGGCGGATGACGTGATATTCGTCGACGATACCGTTGCCGCCGTGCATGTCGCGGGAGGCGCGCGCGATCTCCAGCGCCTTGCCGCAGTTGTTCCGCTTGAGGAGCGAGATCATTTCGGGCGCGGCCCGCCCCTCGTCCATCAGCCGCCCGAGCCTGAGGCAGCCCTGCAGGCCGAGCGCGATCTCGGTCTGCATGTCGGCGAGCTTCTTCTGGATCAGCTGGGTGGCGGCGAGCGGACGGCCGAACATCTGCCGCTCCAGCGTGTAGGCGCGCGCGGCGTGCCAGCAGAACTCGGCCGCTCCCATCACGCCCCAGGCGATGCCGTAGCGCGCCTTGTTGAGGCAGGAGAAAGGCCCCTTCAGCCCGACCACGCCGGGCAGCAGGGCATCGTCCGCCACCTCCACCTCCTCGAGCATGATCATGCCGGTCGAGGAGGCGCGCAGGCTGAACTTGCCCTCGATCTTCGGCGCGCTGAGCCCCCTCGTTCCCTTTGGAATGAGGAAACCACGCACCTTGCCCTCCTCGTCCTTCGCCCAGACGAGGAAGAGGTCGGCGATCGGCGAATTGCTGATCCAGGTCTTCGACCCCGAGATGACCCACCCGCCGGGCACCTTGCGCGCGCGAGTGCGCATCGCGCCGGGGTCGGAGCCGGCGTCGGGTTCGGTGAGGCCGAAGCAGCCGACGATCTCGCCCGTGCGCAAGCCCGGCAGCCAGCGGTCCTTCTGCTCCTCCGAACCGAAGGCCGAAATCGGGTACATCACCAGCGAGGACTGCACCGAGAAGGCAGAGCGGTAGCCGGAATCGACACGCTCGATCTCGCGCGCGATCAAGCCGTAGGCGACATGGGAGATGCCGGCGCACCCGTGCGATTCGAGGGTGGCACCGAGGAAGCCAAGCTCGCCGTACTCGGTCATGATCGCGCGGTCGAACCTCTCCTCGCGGAAGGCAGAGAGCACGCGCGGCATCAGTCGCGATTGGGCATAGTCGCGCGCAGTGTCGCGGATCATCCGCTCCTCCTCGGTGAGTTGGTCCTCGAGCAGGAGCGGGTCGTCCCAGAGGAACTTCGGCGCCGTCCTGGCGGGGGGGCTGATCACATTCATCGCGCGTTTCTCCCTGTGGCCGGCCGACTATAGACCGTTGGCGCGGTCGGCAAAGGGGAGCGGGGGCGCGACGGGGGGGCGACCGCGCGCTATACCCGCGAACACCGATGCCGCCTGACTCCCCCGCCCCCGCCACGCCCGACTCCGCCGTCTGGGACGAGATGGTGGACGGCCACGGCAAGGTGCGCCCGGCCTGGCGCGGGGTGGCCGCCCTGCTCGCCTCGCTGCCCGAGGGGGGGCTTGCCACCCGCGCCGTCCGGCTTGAGCGGGCTTTGGCCGAGGACGGGGTGGCGGCGCTTCTGCCGTCCGAGAGGGCGAGCGGTCAGGTCGAGCCGCCCTGGCGCTGCGACCCAGTGCCGCTCGTCCTCGGCGCGGCCGAGTTCGCCCGCCTCGCCGCGGGGCTTGCGCAGCGCGCGCGGCTGACCGCGGCCGTGCTCGAGGACCTCTACGGCCCGCAGCGCCTGCTCGCCGAGGGGCTGATCGCGGCCGGGCCCATCTTCGCCGACCGCGCCTTCCTCCGCCCCTGCCGCGCCCCGCCTCTGCCCGGGCCCCGCCTCTGGATGCTCGCCTGCGATCTCGTGCGCGGAGCGGACGGGAGGTGGCGGGTGGTGGCAGACCGGGCCGGCGTGCCGGCGGGTGCTGCACTCGCGCGCGAGAACCGGCGTCTGCTTGCCTCCCTCGCACCGGAAGCGTTCCGCTTCGCCCGCGTGCGCGAACTCCGCCCCTTCTTCGAGGCCTGGGCGGATTCGCTGCAGCGCGCCTCGGCGGAAGCGAACCCGCGAATCGCTCTGCTCACCGCCGGCACCGCGCACGAGGCGTGGTTCGAGCACGTTCTGCTCGCCCGCGACCTTGGCTGCATGCTGGTGGAGGGGGCCGATCTCACCGCGCGCGACGGGCGGGTCTTCGTCAAGACCCTGAAAGGTCTGATGCCGATCGATGTTCTCCTGCGCGGCATCGAGGGCAGGCTGATCGACCCGCTCGAACTGAGCCCCGAGTCGCTCCTTGGTGTCGCGGGCCTGCTCGATGCGGCGCGCGCCGGCGGCGTGCGCATCGTCGACGACCCGGGCACCGATCTCGCCGCCTCGCCGGCGATCGCCGCCGCTCTGCCGAGACTCGCCCAGCGTCTCTTCGGCGAACCGCTCGCGCTGCCCGGGCTTGTGCCGCATGAGGCGATCTCGCCATCGGTCGCGCCCACCTTCGACGGGGCGGGCCTGATGCCGCGTCCGTTCGCCCTGCGTCTGTTCGCCATCCGGGAACCCGGCGGATCCTGGCGGGTGATGCCGGGGGGGGTTGCGCGCGTTCTCGAGCCGGGCAGCGACCCCGCGCGTGGCCTGCCGGAGCGGGGACTTGCGAAAGATGTCTGGGTGCTTGCCGAGGACGAGGCCGACCTCATCGGGCCGCCCGCGCTGGCCGCCCCGCCGGTCGCCATCCGGCGCGCCTCGGCAGAATTGCCCTCACGCGTGGCCGACGATCTCTATTGGCTCGGCCGCTACGTCGAGCGTCTGGAGAACGCCGCGCGGCTGATCCGCGCCGTGCTGGTGCGGCTCGGGCGGGGCTCGCTCCTGCCGCGCGATCTCGCCGAACTGCGCGCGCTCGCGGCGTGTCTCGCCGAGGCCGGGCTGATCGGCGCCGAGGTGGCGGCCGCCCCGCCCGATGGGGCGCTGTTGCCGCGCGCCCTCCTCTCCGCCTGCCGCCCGCACCATGCCCTGCCTGATCTGTTCGAGCGCATCGGGCGGCTGGCCCGCGCGGTGCGCGACCGTTTCACCGCCGACATGTGGGCGACCCTCGCGCACCTCTCTGCCGAAGCCCGCGGCCTGACTGACCGGGTCGGGCGCGATCTCGAGACGCTGGCCGAAGCGACCGCCGCCTGCCTTCGCTTCTCGGCCGGAATGGCGGGGATCGCAGCGGAGAACATGGTGCGCGGGGGCGGCTGGATGTTCCTCGACCTCGGACGGCGTATCGAGCGCGCGGCGAACACAGCGCGCGACCTCGCCCGCGTGCTCGATCTGCCGCCGGCGCGGATCGAATCCGGGCTCGCGCTGGCGCTCGAACTCCGCGACTCGGTCATCACCTACCGTTCGCGCTATCTCGCCGCCGTGCAGCCCGCGCCGGTGCTCGATCTCGTGCTCGCCGACCCGACCAACCCGCGCGCGCTCGCCTTCCAGTACGCCCAGATCGTGGAAAGACTGGCCGAGGTGCAGGGTCTGCCGGAAGGCGACCTCGCCGAGGCCGCGCGCGGGCTCAGGGCCGAGGTCGAGGCCATGGTGGAACAGGTCGCGGCTTCGGCCGAACCGGCGGTCGAGGCGGTGCGTCTGCCCGACCCCTTGCGCCGCATCGCCGAGCGCACGGCAGCGCTGTCGGAGGCGATCGCACGGCGCTACTTCAGCCACGTCGCCCCTTCGCGCGCCGTCGGCTTCGGCACCGAGACCGAGGAGCCGATGGGGTGAGATACCGTGTCGTTCACCGCACCGCCTACGCCTATGGCGAGGCGGTCGACCTCGCCGCCCATCTCCTGCACCTGACGCCGCGCGACCTGCCGGCCCAGAGGGTGGTCTCAGTGACCATCACCGCCGACCCCGCACCCGCCCGGTCCGTGACGGCCAGGGATCATTTTGGCAACGTCACCACCTGGCTGTTCCACACCGAACCGCACGCCGACTTCATCGTCACCCTCGAGGCCGAAGTCGAGGTCGGCTTCGCCTCGCCCCCTGATCCCGGCGCCACTCCGCCCTGGGAGGTGGTGCGCGACCTCGCCGCCTCGGGCGGGCCGGAGGCTTGGGAAGCGGCGGAATTCGCGGTCTCCTCGCCGATGGCCCCGCGCGACGGCCAGGCCGGACGATACGTTCTCGACTCGTTCCCGCCGGGCCGGCCCATCCTCTCGGGGCTTCTCGAACTCACGGCGCGGATCCGGCGCGACTTCGCCTTCCGGCCCGGCACCACCACCCTCGCCACCCCGATCGCGCAGGTGATGCAGAACCGGGCAGGCGTCTGCCAGGACTTCGCGCACCTGATGATCGGGGGGCTGCGCGCCTTGGGGCTTCCCGCCCGCTACGTCTCGGGCTACATCAGAACGCGCCCGAAGCCCGGTGCGGAGCGGCGGCGTGGGGCCGATCAGAGCCATGCCTGGGTTGGCACCTGGCTCGGGCCGGATCATGGCTGGGTCGATCTCGATCCAACCAACGACCTCGTGGTGCGCGACGAACACGTGGTGTTGGGCTGGGGGCGCGACTACGCGGACGTCTCGCCGGTGCGGGGCATCATCCTCGGTGGCGGGCGGCACAGCCTCGCGGTCAGCGTCGATCTCGATCCCCTCGGCGAATGATCCGACGCCGTCACAGAAGCGTCAGGCAGCCGAGAGCCTCCGTGAGCGCATGAGGTTGAGGCCGAAGATCACGGCGAAGACCGAGATCGCCACCCAGTTCGCGACCTGTCCGAAGGGAACGATCAGCACGAAACCGGCAACACCGAAGACGATCCGCTCGGTCCAGGAGAGCGGTGCCTCGGCATACCCCTCGAACGACGCGGAGAGCGCGTAGATCCCCGGCAGGGCGAAGGCGGCGATGGCGAGCTGGACCAGTAGGTCCTGCGCGAGGAACGGCTGATAGGCGAAGATCAGCGGCACGAAATACATCGCCTTGGCGAGCCGCCAGGCGACCATGGCGGAGGCGACCGGCGAGGCGCGCGCGATCGCCGCCGCCGCATAGGCAGGGATGCACACGGGTGGCGTGACGTTGGAATCCTGGCTCAGCCAGAAGATGATCATGTGCGCGGAGAGCAGCGCGAGCGAGGCAGCCTCGGGGCTGAGCGTCGCGTCCACCACCTGGCGGCGCATTTCAGGCGGGATGGCGGCGAACAGGGTGGCAGCATCCGCCGCGTTCCAGGCCGCACCCGGCGCGGGCAAAGCGATGGCGGGCGCGACCAGTGTGGCGAGCGCGCGCACGAGATCGGGGATCCTGCCCGCGGCGAAGGCCGTACGCACCGCCTCGCCGAGGATCATGTCGGACAGTGCCGGCGCGGAGAGGGTGGCAAGCACGACATAGGAGGCGGTGACGGGCAGTGCGGCGCCGAGCACGAGCGAGGCAGCCGCGATAAGCAGGAGCGCAAGGGCGAGATTGCCCGCCGCCCACTTCTCCACCATCAGCGAGAACACATTGCCGAGCCCGGTGGTAGCGACCGCCGAGATGAGAATCCCGATGCCGACCAGCAGCACCGCCGTCGGCGCCATCGACCGCGCGCCAACCGCCAGCGCCTCGAGGATGCGGCGCGCAGTCATCGGCGTATCCGTCACCCAAGAGACGACGACGACCGCCGCGGTGGCGGCGCCGGCGGCGTAGGCCGGCCCGATGCCGTCGAACAGCAGCCAGAGGAGCAAGGCGAAGGGCAGGAGAAAGGCGAGGCCGCGCCGGCGCACCGTCTGCCACACCGGCGGGGCGTCGTGGTCGATGAAGCGCAGAGTGTGGCGACGCGCGTGGATGCGCACCCCCATCGCCACGCCCGCGAAATAGACGAGTGCCGGAATGGCCGAGACGGCAGCGATGGTGAGATAGGGAATGCCGGTGATGGAGGCCATAATGAAGGCGCCCGCCCCCATAATCGGCGGCAGAATCCCGCCCCCCGTGGAGGCGGCGGTCTCCACCCCGGCGGCGAAGTGCGGCTTGAAACCCGCGCGGATCATCAGCGGGATGGTTACCGCGCCAGTCGAGGTGACGTTGGCCACCGCCGAACCTGAAATCGTGCCCGAGAGTGCGGAAGCAATCACCGCAACGAAGCCCGGGCCGCCCTCGAGACGTGCCGCCAAGGCCCGGCCGAGGTCGATGACAAAACGGTCTGCTCCCGACACCTGCAAAAAAGCGCCGAAGATGATGAACATCGCCACCAGGTTCCAGGAGATCTGGGCGACGTTGCCGAGCATTCCGTCATCGGAATAGAAAACGCGAAACAGAGTGATTTCGACCGAAAGCCCCGGGAACCGGAACAGGCCCCCAAGCCACGCCCCCCACAGCGTGACGTAGGTGAAGCCGGCCACGCAGAGGATCGGCACCACAATGCCAGTGGTGCGGCGCATGAGTTCGAGAGCAACAAGGCAGGCGCCGGCGGTGAACAGCCAGTCGTACCAGAGGAAGCGCGAAGAGCGGGCGTAGAACGCGTCCTCGCCGAGAAAGACGTAGAACGGAAGGGCGAGCGAGAAGAGCGCGATCGCGACATCAAGCACAAGGGCGGCCGCCCCGCGCGCCCCACCCCCTCGCCAGGCCGGCCAGGCGAGAGCGCCGAGGGCGGCGAAGCCAGCGAAGTGGATCACGCTCGCGCGGATCTCCGACATCACAGCGAAGGTGTTCAGCCAGAGGTGGAAAAGGGACAGCGCCGCCCCGCCCGCGAAGACGACGCGGGCGACCAAGCTCCCCTCTCCGCGCAGGTCACCCTCCGCCCAACCGTTGGCCCGCACGGCCGAGGATCAGGCCGGGCGGATCGCCTCCGGGATGGTCACCCCCTTCTCGGCGTAGTAGCGCGCCGCCCCAGGATGGACGGGGTTGACGATGCCCTTCAGCGCCGCCTCGAGGGTGATCTCGCGCGTCGCCGCGTGGATGCCGTTGAGGAAGGGAAGGTTCTCGAAGATCGCCTTGGTGATCTCGTAGACGTCCGCCTCCGGCACGGTGGCGTTGACGGCGAGGAAGTTCGGCTGGGCGATGGTGTTGATGGGCTGAGCGAGGTTCGGATAGGTGCCGCCCGGGATGACGTAGCGCGTAAACAGGCCCGTTCCGCCATCGGCCTTCTTCAGCTGCTCGTCGGTGAATTCGAGAATGCGGAACTCGTTGCCCCCGCGCGCGAAGAGCTGCGTGATGGCGGCCACCGGCACGCCGGCGCCCGGGTTGAAGCCGTCGATCTGCCCCGCGAGCATGGCTTCCGCCGACGGCCCGAAGCCCTGGAAGACGAGTTCAAAGCTGCGGTCGGGGTCGATGCCGAGATTGGCGAAGATGAAGCGATTGGAGAACTCGGTGCCCGAGTTGCGCGCCGACATCGAGAAGCGCCGCCCGCGCAGGTTGAGAATGTCGTCGATGGTGCCAGTCTGTACGAAACGGGCGCGAATGGTGAAGTGCTCGACATTGGCCCAAAGTGAGCAGATCGAG
>CALBEG010000002.1 GCA_937927455.1 uncultured Elioraea sp.
GTTGCCATAGCGCATCCAGATCGGGATCGGCATCAGGAAATGGACGAGGTTGACGCGATCGGCGGCGAAGGATTCGACGAGGGGCGCCCAGCCGCGCATCAGCACGGGCCTCTCCGCCTCGAGCCCCAAGTCGCGAAAGAAGCCCTTGGCGTAGGCGACGAGGAGGGCGGTGGCGTCAGTGATCGGGATGTAGCCGATGCGCACGACGCGATCGGACGCCCGCGCGCGGCGTGCCCCTGCGGCGAGGGCTGCGGCCACACCGCCGGCGGTAATCGCCTCGAGGAAGCCGCGGCGGGGCAGGGCCAGGTAGTCGGGCGCGTAGAGCTTGGCCCAGCTCGGGGGCAGGCGCTGGTCAGGCATGGAAGAGGCTCCGTTCGGCGGGGGCAGGACGGACGGACAGGCCAGGGGGCGCGGCCTCGGCCTCCGCCGCAGGCGGGGCGAGATCCCCGGCCAGCGCGGCGTAGAGGCGGGCACGCGCTTCGGCGAAGCGCGGATCGAGCGGGGAACGATCCGACGGCAGATCGAAGGTGAGGTCAGCGACGATTCGTCCTGGCTCGCCCGCCAGCACCACCGCGCGGTCGCAAAGAGCAACCGCTTCGGCAATGTCGTGCGTGACCAGGATGAGGGTAAGGCCAAGCCGTTCGGCGATTGCGCGCACGTCGCGCTGCAGAGCGGCGCGGGTCAGCGCATCGAGGGCGGAGAAGGGCTCGTCGAGCATCAGCAGGTCTGGCTCGACGGCGAGAGCGCGGGCGAGCGCGACACGCTGCTGTTGCCCCCCTGAGAGGTCCTGGGCGTTGCGGTCGGCAAACGCGGCGAGACCGACGAGGTCGAGCAAGGAGGCGATCTTCTGCCTCCGCCCCTCGCGGCGGCCGAGGAAGGAGAGGCCGAGGCCCACGTTGCGCGCAGCCGAGAGCCACGGCAGCAGGCAGGGCTCCTGGAACATCACCACGCGCGAGGGGTCGGGGCCGGTAACGCGGCGGCCGTCGATATGGATGGCGCCGGCGCTGGGCGTGAGGAGGCCCGCGATGAGGTGGAGCAGAGTGGATTTGCCGCAGCCGGAGCGGCCGATCAGGGCGACGCAGCTGCCAGGAGCGATTTCGAGCGAGATCTCGGCGAGGACGGGGCCTGAGCCGCGCCGGTAGTGGTGCGACACGGCGTCGATCTGGACGTGGGCGCCTCTGCCGCGTCGGGTCATGGTAGTGCGCCTGCGACGCCGGGATGGAAACAGCATGTTGTGTTGTTCAATAATACACGGTCGCACAGAGTGCAAATCATTTTTTCCACCTGAAAGCGTACAGACAGGTCAGTCTGCGTTGCTAGCAGGCGCCGTGCCATGCATGCCGTGAAGGAATATGTCCGCGCTGCGCCTTCCCAACCCGGGTCAGGACTGCTAGCGCATGCGGCACATGCCTCGAATCGATGCGCCTGCTGCACAGGTTTCGGCCACCCCGCAGACGATGGCAGGCAAGCCAGGCCACGGGCTCAGCCGCACGGACGAGGCCCGCTCCCGCCTCCTCACCGCCGCTGAACGCCTGATCTGCGCGCGCGGGATCTCCGGCACCGGAATCGAGGCGATCCTCGCCGAAGCCAAGGTCGCCAAAGCCACCCTCTACCGCCTGTTCGGATCGAAGGAGGCGCTGGTCGAGGCCGTGCTCGACCGCCACAGCCGCGGCTGGAGCGCCTGGTTCTCCGCCCGTCTCGCCGAAACTCCGGGCCAGGCCGAGGACCGTCTGCTCGCTGGCTTCGACATCCTCGGCGTATGGTTCCGTTCCCCCGGTTTCCGCGGCTGCCCCATCCTGAACGCAATCGGCGAGGGCCCCGCCGCCGGCGAAGCACCGCGCCGTGTCGCCGCCGCCCACAAAACCCGCCTCTCGCCCGTCCTGCTCAGCCTCGCCCGCGAGGCGGGCGTGCCCGACCCAGCCGCCCTGGTCGAGACCTTTCTCCTGCTGATGGACGGGGCGATCGTGGTCGCCCTCGCATCGGGCTCGCCGGCCCCGGCCACGACCGCCCGCGCCGCCTTCGCCGCCGTGTTGCGGGCAGCACTGGACCAGGCTCCCGTCGGTTGACCGTTCAGCGCACGAGCAAAGGGAGAAGCGCGTCCAGCCTCAGCCGCCCCGCCGCCGTGGTGGCGAGTACGCCATCGGGACGCCTCTCCACCCAGCCCTCGGCCTGCGCGAAGGCGAGGCCACGCGGGTCGACCGCCTCCTCGAGCGCCACCCCCGTGCGGGCGCGGAACGCCTGCGCCTCCACCCCCTCGGCGAGCCTCAGCCCCATCAGCAGCGCCTCGCGCGCTCTGGTCGGCGGATCGAGCGCCTCCTCCTCCGCCACCCCGTGCCCGAGCCGCTCGGCCTGGTCCATCCAGGCTTCGGGGGCCCGCACGCGTCGCGTTGCCAGCAAGCTCTCGCCGACCGGCGCTCGCCCATGCGCGCCAGGCCCTACCCCGAGATAGGGCTCGTAACGCCAATAAGCGAGGTTGTGCCGGCTCTCCGCCCCGGTCCGAGCGCAGTTCGACACCTCATAGAAGGAGAGCCCCGCCCGCCCCGCCTCCTCCTCTGTCGCGGCCAGGAGCACGGCCTGGGTGGCGTCGTCGGGCAATGCGATTTCGCCGCGAGCATGGGCCCGCGCGAAGGGCGTGCCGGGTTCGATCGTCAGCTGGTAGAGCGACAGATGGTCGAGCCCGAATGCCAGGGCGGTGCGCACCTCCGCCCGCCAGCCGCCCTCGGTCTGGCCGGGCCGCGCATAGATCAGGTCGAACGAGACGCGGGGAAAAATCGCCCGCGCATGGTCGAGCGCGGCCAACGCCTCCGCCGCCGAGTGTCGCCGACCGAGGAAGGCGAGAGCAGCATCGTCTAAAGCCTGGACTCCGAGCGAGATCCGGTTCACGCCAGCCTCGCGGTAGCCGCGCAGCCTCGCAACCTCGACCGAGCTCGGGTTCGCCTCGAGCGTGATTTCGGGTTCGCCCTCGGGCGGAAAGGCCGCCCGCGCGGCGTCGATGATCACCGCCACCGTCTCGGGCGACATCAAAGACGGCGTGCCACCGCCGAAAAACAGCGAAACGAGTCGCCTGGGGCCCACCCGCGCCGCTTCGAAAGCGAGATCGGCCAAGAGCGCGCGGCGGAAGCGCGCCTCGTCGATGCGCTCGCGCACATGGGCGTTGAAGTCGCAGTAGGGGCAGCGCGAGAGGCAGAAGGGCCAGTGCACGTAGAGGGCGATCGGGTCCATGGCAGCGATATGGGCAGGGTGCGGCTGGGCAACATGCAGCGTTGCGCACGCCCGTCCGCCCGCGTGAACTGGGCGCATGTTCTCTCCGTTTCCCAACCGCCTGCTCCCGGGCCGCCCCTGGCCGCTCGGCGCCAGCTGGGACGGCGCAGGCGTGAACATCGCCGTCTTCTCCGCCCACGCGACGAAGGTCGAGCTCTGCCTCTTCGACGAGCGGGGCGAGCGCGAATTGGCGCGCCTTGCCCTGCCCGAATGGACGGACGAGATCTGGCACGGCTACCTGCCGGGCGCGGGCCCCGGGCTCGTTTACGGGCTGCGCGCGCATGGGCCCTTCGACCCTGCCGCCGGGCACCGCTTCAACCCTGCCAAGCTGCTGATCGATCCCTGCGCGCGCCAGCTGCGCGGGGCTTTGCGCTGGCACGACGCGCTTACGGGTGGCGAGCGGACACCTGATGGGCACGACAGCGCGCCCTTTGTGCCGAAGGCGGTGGTGGTGGCCGATGCCCCCGCCCCCGACGACCGCCCGCGCACCGCCTGGGACCGCACCGTGATCTATGAAGCGCATGTGCGGGGGCTGACCATCCGCCACCCCGCCGTCCCGGAGCCGCTGCGCGGCACCATCGCCGCTCTCGCCCACCCCGCGATCCTCGACCATTTGACGGGGCTCGGCGTGACCGCGATCGAACTGATGCCCGTGCAGGCGATCCTGCACGACCGGTTCCTGGTCGAGCGGGGGTTGGTCAACTACTGGGGGTACCAAACGGTCTGCCATTTCGCCCCCGAAAACCGCTATCTCCCCGCTTCGGAGGACCGGGCAGCGTTCCGCACCACCGTCCGCGCCCTGCATGCAGCCGGCATCGAGGTCATCCTCGACATTGTGCTCAACCACACAGGCGAGGGAGACCATCGCGGCCCCACCCTCTCCTGGAGGGGGCTCGACAACGCCTCCTACTACCGGCTCGACCGTGCCGACCGCGCCCGTTACGTCAACGACACGGGCTGCGGCAACACGCTCGACCTCTCACACCCGCGCGTCTTGCACTGGGCGCTCGATTGCCTTCGCCACTGGGCGATCTGTTATGGTATCGATGGTTTCCGTTTCGACCTTGGTGCCACCCTCGCGCGCGGTCGCGACGGTGCTTTCGACCCGTGTGCCGCCTTCCTATCCGCTCTGCGCCAGGACCCTTTCCTGTCGACCCTGAAACTGATCGTCGAGCCCTGGGACCTCGGGCCCGGAGGCTATGCGCTCGGCCGTTTCCCGCCTGGCTTGGCGGAGTGGAACGACCGTTTCCGCGACTGTGCCCGGCGGTTCTGGGCTGGGGATGCGAACATTCGCCCCGACCTCGCCGCCCGCCTCGCCGGCTCGGCAGACCTGTTCGACCGCGCCGGCCGCCGCCCCTGGGCGAGCGTGAACTTCATCACCGCGCATGACGGCTTCACCCTGTTCGACCTCACGGCGTACGAACGCAAGCACAACGAGGCGAATGGCGAGGACAATCGCGACGGCCGGGACGCCAATTTCAGCCGCAACTGGGGCGTGGAGGGAGAAGCGAACGACCCTGCCATCGACACCCGCCGTCGGGCGATTGCCCGCGCCCTGCTCACCACCCTTCTCGCCGCCACCGGCACGCCGATGCTGCTTGCCGGCGACGAGGTTCGCCGCACGCAGAACGGCAACAACAACGCCTACTGCCAGGACAATGAGACGAGCTGGCTCGATTGGGACCGCGCCTGCCTCCCCGACGCCGTTGCGTTGCACCGCTTCACGGCCTGGCTGATCGCGCTCCGCACCACGTGGGCCCCTCTTCGCCCTCCGCTCTTCCCGCACGGCACGGACGAGCCTCTGCCCGGGCTCGCCGACATCGCCTGGTTCGACGCAGAGGGGCAGCCGATGACACCGCGGGCGTGGCAGGAACCGGGGCACCTCATTGTGCTGCGCCGGCTGGCGCGGACGGATGACGGCACCGTGCAAGCGACGCTTCTCATCCTCAACGGCGGCGAAGAGGGGAGCACCGTCCGCCTGCCGCACCCTCCCCTCCCATGGCGCGTTCTGGTCGACAGCACCAGCGAGGCGGATCCCGTGGCAGCGGCTGAGGTGCCAAGCGCGCTTCGGGTGCCCGCTCATGCCGCCCTTTTGCTCGGCGCGGCGATTGCGGCGGAAGGCTGAGACGGCGGCAAACTCGTCGCCCTTTCACGCGGCTGGGGGTATCATGCAATAGCTGCAGTGCAGCGACGCCGCAGACAGCGCCATGACGATGGCCACGGAGGCTTCTTGGATACGCTGACCACCCCGGCCGCCACGGCCTCGATCGACCCCTCCACCTTGCGCGCTGCGATCGTGCGCAAGCTGACCTACGATCTCGGCCGCTCCAGCCAATCGGCATCCGATCACGCCTGGTTCGTCGCCACTGCGCTCGCCATCCGCGAACGCTTCGTCGACCGCTGGATCGCCACCAACCGCCTCGCTTACGAGAGCGGCGCCAAGCAGGTCTACTACCTCAGCCTCGAGTTCATGATCGGGCGGCTGTTGTGCGACAGCATCGACAATCTCGGCCTCACCGAGGCTGTCAACGATGCCCTCGCCCCGCTTGGCGTGACCCTCGAACGCATGCGTCAGGCCGAACCCGATGCGGCACTCGGCAATGGCGGCCTCGGCCGTCTCGCCGCCTGCTTCCTCGAGAGCATGGCGTCCTTGGGGATCCCAGCCTTCGGCTACGGCATCCGGTACGATCACGGTCTGTTCCGACAAGTGATCGCAGATGGCTGGCAGCACGAATATCCCGAGGATTGGCTTGCGTGTGGCAACCCGTGGGAATTCGCCAAGCCCGAGATCGCGCACGAGATCGGCTTCGGCGGTTCGGTCGTGTCGCTTGGGCCGGATCCGCTCGGGCCGCATCGCTGGCAGCCGGCGGAGACCGTGCTCGCCGTCGCCTACGACACGCCGATTGTCGGCTGGCGCGGCCGGTCCATGAGCACGCTCAGGCTGTGGTCGGCCCGCGCGCCCGACCCGCTGCTTCTCGAGGCGTTCAACAAGGGCGACCATGTCGGCGCGATCGCGCATCGCGCGAGACTCGAATCGATCAGCAAGGTTCTCTACCCCGGCGATGAGACCACGGCGGGGCAGGAGTTGCGCCTGCGCCAGCAATACTTCTTCGCCTCAGCCGCCCTGCAGGACCTGATCCGACGCCACCTCCGCGTCTATCAGGACCTCTCCTCCCTTCCCGACAAGGTGGCGATCCAGCTCAACGACACCCATCCCGCCATCGCGGTAGCGGAACTGATGCGGCTTTGCATCGATCAGCATGGGGTCGCGTGGGACGACGCCTGGGAGATCACCCGCCGCACCATCGCCTACACCAACCACACGCTGCTGCCAGAGGCCCTCGAATCCTGGCCCGTGTGGCTGATGGAGAAGGTGCTGCCACGGCACATGCAGATCATTTACCTGATCAACGCGCGCCATCTCGAGGAGGTGCGCATCCGCTTCCCGAAGGACGATCGTCTGGTCGCCTCCGTTTCCCTGATCCATGAGAACATGGAGCGTCGCGTGCGCATGGCGCACCTCGCCTTCATCGGCTCGCACCGCACGAACGGCGTCTCCGCCTTGCACACGGAACTGCTGCGCCGCACGGTGTTCCACGACCTTGATCGCGTCGCACCCGGGCGCATCGTCGGCATCACCAATGGAATCTCGTTCCGACGCTGGTTGTTCCAGGCCAATCGCCCGCTTGCCTCGCTGATCGAACAGACCATCGGCCCCCGCTTCCGCGACGAGGCCGAGGCCCTTGAGGCCCTGCGTCCGCGGGCCGAGGATGCAGGGCTGCAGGCGGCGGTGGCGGCGGTGAAGAGGCGCAACAAGCAGGCGCTCGCCGACATGCTCAGGCGCGACCTCGGCGTGCGTCTCGACCCTGGCGCGATGTTCGACGTGCACATCAAGCGCATCCACGAGTACAAGCGCCAACTGTTGAACCTGCTCGAGGCGATCGCGCTGTACGACGCGATCAAAGCCGATCCCGGCGCCGCTTGGGTGCCGAGGGTAAAAATTTTCTCGGGCAAAGCAGCCGCTTCTTACTGGCGGGCGAAACTGATCATCCGTCTCGTCCATGACATTGCGCGCAAAGTGGCGGACGACCCCGTTGTGCGCGATCTGCTGAAAGTCGTGTTCATCCCTAACTATAATGTTTCGATCGCCGAGACGGTCATTCCCGCGTCTGACCTTTCCGAACAGATCTCCACCGCCGGGATGGAAGCCTCCGGCACCGGCAACATGAAGCTCGCGCTCAACGGTGCACTCACCATGGCCACGCGCGACGGCGCCACGGTGGAGATGGCCGAACGCATCGGCGAGGAGAACATGTTCCTGTTCGGCCTCTCCGCCGCGGAGGTGACGGCGCGCCGGGCGCAGTGGGTCGGTGGGGCGGCCGAGATCGCCAAGTCGCCTCGTTTGGGCGCGGTCCTGGAGGCGCTCGCTGTCGGCGCCTGGTCGCCGGACGATCCGGCGCGCTATCGCGTGCTGGTCGATTCCATCCGCGGCGAGGACCGCTTCATGCTGGCGGCCGATTTCGAATCCTACTGGGCAGCGCAACGGGCGGCGGACGCGCTCTGGCGCAACCAGGCCGCCTGGCAGCGCGCCGTGATCCGCAACATCGCCGCCATGGGCTGGTTCTCGGCCGACCGCGCGATCGCGGAATACGCCGCCAAGGTATGGGACATCCCACTGCCGCGCCGCATCATTCCCGGCGCTGAACCGCCGCGCCCCGCGCTGCCCGTGGACGCCGCCTGAGCGCATTGCACGCCCACTCTTGCCGGGCTGGCGGCGGAGCGCGCTAGCATCGCGCCCGAACCGAGGGGATCAGGGAACGATGGGCATGGCCCAGGATCGCGAGACAACGCCAGGACCGCTCGCGCGCACCGCCATGGCGTTCGTGCTCGCGGGCGGGCGCGGTTCGCGGCTGATGGAGCTGACCGACCGCCGCGCCAAGCCGGCCGTGTTCTTCGCCGGCAAGTCGCGCATCATCGACTTCGCCCTCTCCAACGCGCTCAACTCCGGCATCCGCCGCATCGCGGTCGCCACCCAGTACAAGGCGCACAGCCTGATCCGCCACCTGCAGAGGGGCTGGACCTTCTTCCGCCCCGAACGCAAGGAGAGTTTCGACATCCTGCCCGCCTCGCAGCGCGTATCCGAACACCTCTGGTACCGCGGCACGGCGGATGCCGTGTTCCAGAACATCGACATTATCGCCGACCATGCGCCGCGCCACGTCGTCATTCTGGCCGGCGATCACGTCTACAAGATGGACTACGAGGTGATGTTGCAGGAGCATGTGCGCTCGGGGGCGGAAGCGACAGTCGCCTGCATCGCCGTGCCGCGCACAGAGGCGACGGCGCTCGGCGTGATGGCTGTCGACGGCACAGGTCGCATCATGGACTTCGTCGAGAAGCCAGCCGATCCGCCGGGCATGCCAGGCGCACCTGATCTCGCGCTCGCCTCGATGGGCATCTACGTTTTCGACACGGGCTATCTGTTCGACGTGCTGAGGCAGGATGCGGCGGATGAGTCCTCATCGCACGATTTCGGTCGCGACCTGATCCCCCGGATCGTCCGGCAGGGACGGGCTTACGCGCATGCCTTCGAACGCTCCTGCGTGCGCTCGCGCGACGAGGCCGCCCCGTACTGGCGCGATGTCGGCACGATCGATGCGTATTGGGAGGCGAACATCGACCTCACCGACGTCGTGCCCGATCTCGACCTCTACGACCAAAACTGGCCGATCTGGACTTACGGCGAAGTCGTGCCGCCTGCAAAGTTCGTGCACGACGAGGAAGGTCGCCGCGGCCAGGCCATCTCCTCGCTCGTCTCGGGAGGTTGCATCATCTCGGGCGCCTTCGTGCACCGTTCGCTCCTGTTCACCGGCGTGCACGTCCACTCCTATGCGCGGCTGTCGGGAGCGGTGGTGCTGCCGCAGGTCGACATCGGCCGCCATGCACGTCTTTCGCATGTCGTGGTTGATCGCGGCGTGCGCATCCCGCCGGGCCTTGTCGTCGGCGAGGATCCGGTGGAAGACGCACGACGCTTCCGCCGCACCGCACGGGGCATTTGCTTGATTACGCAGACGATGATCGACCGGCTCGGTTCACCGTCGTGACGCTCTCCGTCCTTGCCGTCGCCTCTGAAGTCTATCCGCTGATAAAGACCGGCGGGCTCGCCGATGTTGTCGGCGCCTTGCC
>CALBEG010000003.1 GCA_937927455.1 uncultured Elioraea sp.
CGACCTCAACGAGACAGCGATTGGGGAATGGCGCACCTACGCCCGCCTTTCCCCTCCCCTTCGATCAGAGGCCGATCGCCTCGCTGTGTTGGCCGCCCTCGCCGATGGCACCATCGACGCCATCGCCTCCGACCACCAGCCGCAGGACACGGATGCCAAACGCCTCCCCTTCGCGCTCGCCGAACCGGGCGGGGTGGGTGTGGAGACCCTGCTCGCGGTGACCCTGAATGCCGTGCACAATGGCAGCCTGCCCTTGCTCGATGCCATCGCGCTTCTGACCAGCCGCCCGGCCGCCCTGCTCGGCATCGACGCGGGTCGGCTCACCCCCGGCGCCCCGGCCGATCTGTGCGTGTTCGACCGTGACTGCGCCTGGCAGATCCGCGCCGACGACCTCATAGGGCCGAGCCGCAACACGCCCTTCGACGGCAGGCCGATGCAGGGGAAGGTAATCGGAACCTGGAAGGCAGGGGTGAGGGTGTTCGGATGAACACACTCGGTCTGCTCGTGCTCGGCTTCCTGGTCGGCTCGGTTCCCTTCGGGCTCATCCTCGCCCGCCTTGGCGGGGCGGGCGATGTGCGCCGGATCGGCTCGGGCAACATCGGCGCGACCAATGTGCTGCGCACCGGGCGCAAGGATCTCGCCGCCGCCACCTTGTTGTTGGATGGCGGCAAGGGGGCGGTTGCGGTTGGTCTCGGTGCCGAATTCGGAGATGGGCCTTACGCCGGCCTGCTCGCCGGCTTCGCCGCGGTTCTTGGGCACATGTTCACGCCCTGGCTCGGCTTCGCCGGCGGCAAGGGGGTGGCGACGGGCCTGGGCACGCTGATGGGCGCAGCTTGGCCGGTCGGCGTCGCGGCCTGCGGGGTTTGGATCGGCACCGCCCTGATCACCCGGATTTCCTCGCTTTCCGCCCTGGTTGCCTTCGCCGCCGCCCCCGCCCTTGCCGCCTGGTTCGCTGGAAAGCCGGTGGTCGTGCTGGCGCTCGCCATCTGCGGCTTCGTGTGGCTCCGGCATTGGGCCAACATCCGCCGCCTGCTCGCAGGCACCGAGCCGAAGATCGGGCGGACCAAGAAGGACCAGTGACCGAGGAGGAACGGCTCGCGCGGCTGAGGCTCGCGCGGACGGCTCGTCTCGGCGAGGCGACCGCGAGGGCGCTGATCGCACGCGAAGGGTCGGCGCTGGAGGCTTTGGCCGTGCTGCCGCGCACGCGGCGTGGGCGGGCACTCATCGTCCCCTCCCCTGCCGCCGCGGAGGCTGAAGTCGCTGCTCTCACCCGGGTCGGGGCCCGCTTGATCGTCCTTGGCGATCCGGACTACCCGGCGGGCCTTACTGCACTCTCCGACGCGCCGCTGGCGCTGGCGGTGGCGGGGGATGTTTCCGCCCTCTCTGCCCGCGCGGTCGCCATCGTCGGGGCCCGCAACGCCTCGGCGGCAGGGCGGCGGATCGCGGGCGATCTGGCGCGCGGGCTGGTCGAGGCCGGACTCGCGGTTGTCTCCGGGTTGGCGCGGGGGATCGACGCTGCGGCGCACGAGGGCGCCCTCGCCGCTGGTGGCCTGACCGTGGCCGTGATCGCCACCGGCCTTGATTGCCCCTACCCGCCCGAACATGCCGGGCTACAGGCGCGCATCAGCGCGTCTGGCGCGGTGGTGACGGAGGCGCCACCCGGCACGGCGCCCCACCGCACCTTGTTTCCCCGCCGCAACCGGATCATCGCGGGGCTTTCCCTGGGCGTGGTGGTGGTCGAGGCCGCTGAACGATCGGGATCGCTGATCACCGCCCGCCTCGCCGTCGAAGAGGGGCGGGAGGTGTTCGCCGTTCCCGGCTCGCCGCTCGAGCCCCGCGCGAAAGGACCGAACGGTTTGATTCGCCAGGGTGCCCACCTTGTCGAGACGGCGGAAGATATCCTCTCTGCCCTTCCGTCAGCACCCCGTTCGCCGCCGCGGCCAATGCCGTGGTGCCTGGAGGAAACCCGTGCCGTGCCCCTCGCGCCAAGGCCGGTTGTCGCCGCGCCGCCAACGACCGACGAGGTGGGCGAAGCGCTCTCTGCGGTGCTTGCCTTGCTCTCGCCCACCCCCGTCACGGTTGACGAGCTCCTCCGCCGCTGCCCATGTTCACCGAGCGCGGTTGCCGCTGCCCTCCTCGAACTCGACCTGGAGGGACGAATCGAGCGGCTGCCAGGGAACCGCGTCGCGTTGAGCGCACGGTGAGAGAACGGCCCGCGCATGGGCCTGATACGGATCATGGACGTCGTCGTCGTCGAATCCCCCGCTAAGGCAAAAACGATCAACGGCTACTTAGGCCGCAACTACACTGTTCTTGCTTCCTACGGCCATGTGCGTGACCTTCCCGCGAAGGACGGGTCGGTCCGCCCCGACCAGGATTTCGCCATGGACTGGGAGCCGGACGCGCGCGGCGAGAAGCAGGTGCGCGCCATCGCCCAGGCGCTGAAGGGGGCGAAGCGGCTCTATCTCGCCACCGACCCGGACCGCGAGGGCGAGGCGATCTCCTGGCACGTGAAGGAGATGCTGGCGGAACGCCGCGCTCTGAAGGGGGTCGATGTCAAGCGGATCGTCTTCAACGAGGTCACCAAGAGCGCGGTGCAGCGGGCGCTCGACAACCCGCGCGACCTGGACCCAGACCTGATCGACGCTTACCTCGCGCGGCGCGCGCTCGATTACCTGTTCGGCTTCACCCTCTCGCCGGTGCTGTGGCGCAAACTGCCCGGCAGCCGCAGCGCGGGGCGCGTGCAGAGCGTGGCGCTTCGCCTCATCTGCGAGCGCGAGGCCGAAATCGAGGCGTTCCGCCCGCGCGAGTACTGGACCGTCGAGGGCAGGTTCGTCACCGAGACTGGGGTTCCCTTCTCCGCTCGCCTCACCGTGCTGGACGGCAAGAAGCTCGAGCAGTTCGACCTCGGCGACGAAGGTGCGGCCGAGGCGGCGAAGCGGGCGGCGGAGGCGGCGCGTTATCGGGCGGGCGCGATCGAGCGCAAGCGCATCAGGCGCACCCCCCCTGCTCCCTTTACCACCTCCACCCTGCAGCAGGAGTCCTCGCGCAAGCTCGGCTTCTCCGCCACGCGCACCATGCGCGTTGCCCAGCAGCTCTACGAAGGTGTCGAGATCGACGGCGAAACGGTTGGTCTCATTACATACATGCGAACGGACGGGGTACAGATGGCGGAGGAGGCGATCAGCGCCATCCGCGCCCATCTCGGCCGCGCCTTCGGCCAGGACTATCTCCCATCCGCTCCGCGGCGCTACGCCAGCAAGGCCAAGAACGCTCAGGAGGCGCACGAGGCGATCCGCCCGACCGACATCGCCCGCCGGCCTGAGGACATCGCTCACGCTCTCAGCGAGGACCAGCGTCGGCTGTACGAGTTGATCTGGAAGCGGGCGGCGGCAAGCCAAATGGCTTCGGCCGAGTTCGACCAGACCTCGGTCGATGTCGCCTCCGAGGATGGACGGATCGTTTTCCGTGCTTCAGGTTCGGTCCTTGTGTTCGACGGATTTCTCAAGCTCTATCGGGAGGATCGGGACGATCCGTCAGAGGATGAGGAAAGCCGCTCGCTCCCTGCCATGCGCGAGGATGAGCGCCCCACACTGACGGAAGCGAGGGCCGACCAGCACTTCACACAGCCCCCGCCGCGCTACACGGAAGCGAGCTTGGTGAAGAAGCTCGAAGAGCTCGGCATCGGTCGCCCCTCGACCTACGCCTCCATCCTGCAGGTGCTGCAGGATCGCGCCTATGTGCGGCTCGAAAACCGCCGCTTTATCCCCGAGGACCGCGGACGGATCGTCACCGCCTTCCTCGAGAACTTCTTCGAGCACTACGTGGCCTACGACTTCACCGCCTCGCTCGAGGAGAAGCTTGACGACATCTCGGGCGGGCGGGCGCGTTGGCGCGAGGTGATGCGCGAGTTCTGGCAGGCGTTTGTGCGCGCGGTGGAAGAGACCAAGGAACTTCGCATCTCCGACGTTGCCGCCGCGCTCGATCGCGAACTCGGCCCTCACTTCTTCCCCGACAAGGAGGATGGCACCGACCCCCGCGCCTGCCCGCGCTGCGGCAGCGGGCGACTGGGACTGCGCATTGGCGGCAATACCGGCGCCTTCATCGGCTGCTCGAACTATCCCGAGTGCCGCTACACCCGAAACCTGACCTCGACCGACGGTGAAGGCGAGGAGCGCCTGCTCGGCCACCATCCGGAGACGGGTGAGCCGGTGCAGCTGAGGAAGGGGCCCTACGGCTTCTACGTCCAGCTCGGCGAAAGCAAGGAGGCCCTCGCCGAGGAAAGCGGGGCGAAGCGCAAGCGGGGCAAGGGCAAGGCGGCGGAGACAACGCCCAAGCCGAAGCGCGCTTCCCTGCCCAAGGGCATCGATCCGGCCTCCGTCGGCCTCGAACAGGCGCTGGGCTGGCTGTCCCTGCCACGCCTGGTCGGCATCCATCCTGAACGGGGGGAGCCGATCTACGCCGGCCTCGGACAGTTCGGACCGTATGTGAAGGTCGGCAATGTCTACGCCTCGCTCGACAGGGACGACGACGTGCTGAGTGTGGGTCTCAACCGCGCCGTCGTGTTGCTCGCCAGGAAGCTCGACTCGGTCCGCAGCCTCGGCCAACACCCCGAGGGCGGGGAGGTGACGGTGCGCCGCGGCCGCTTCGGCCCTTACGTGCAGCATGGAGCGCGCGTCGCCTCGCTGCCCAAGGGTATGGGGATGGAGGAGATCGTGCTCGACGACGCGGTGCGGCTTCTGGCGGAGAAAGGCAAAGCGCTGGCGCCGGCACGCGGTGTTGGCCGCGCCGCAGGCGCCGGCAGGGGGCGTGGCAAACGGGCGGCGGCGGGCGGCTGAGGCGTCGCCGCGCCACGCACGACAGCGCGATTTCGCAGCCGCGGCACGCCGCTGCATACTTGGTTGCAGAGGACGTACGACGGAATCCCCCGGCCATTCCGACCTCCGCCTCCGTGTTCGGACTTCCTCGATCCCGCTCGCACCGGCCCGCGCGACGGTGGAGCGGTCGCGCCTTGGCGGCTGCCCTGGTCGCCGCCCTTCCCGCGCGCGCGGCCGATCCGACCGGGCTCTCCCCCGTCCTGCGCAGCGCCTACGCGGCTGTGGCGGAACGCCATCTCGACCCGCCCGACTTTGCCCGCATCACGGCGGCAGGGCTCAGGGGGCTCGTCGCGATCGACCGCGGGCTCAGGATCGACCGTGAGCGCGACCGTCTTGTGCTGCGCGGCGCGGAAGGCGTGATCGCCCAACGCGAGGTGAGCGGGCTACGCACTGCATCGGACGCGTCGCAGACTGCTGTTCGGTTCATCGAGACCGCCCTTGCCACATCGCCTGCCCTACGCGCGCAAAGCACCGAGGCGCTGCTTCGCCTTTTTTTAGACGAGGCGCTTGCCGATCTCGATGCCTATTCGCGCTACGTGCCCCGGTCGGAGGCGCGGGCGGCGCGCGCACGGCGCGACGGCGAAGCGGGCCTCGGCCTCGAACTCGCGCCTGACGGAAACGGCGCGGTGGTGCTCCGCGTGGTCGATGATTCGCCGGCCTGGACAGCCGGGCTGCGACCTGGCGACAGGGTGCTCGCCATCGACGGGCGCGCGACGCGCGGGCTGGATGCAGGGACGCTCGAGCAGTTGTTGCGCGGGGGGGAGAACGAGCCGCTTGCTCTGACCCTGGCTCGGCACGGTGGTCGGCCCGAGACGGTGGTGCTGGTGAGGGCCATGGTGGCGGCGGAGACAGTTTTTGTCGCCTGGCACGGCTCCGTGCCCATCCTGAGGATCTCCGGCTTCAACAGGCTGACCGATCGACGTCTTGCCCGCGCCGTTGTCGAGGTGGCGCACCGCGATCCCGCGCCGTCGGGTCTGGTGGTCGACTTGCGCGGCAACCGGGGCGGTGTGCTTCGCCAGGCGATTGCCGCCGCCGACCTGTTCCTGACGGCAGGCGTCATCATCGAAGCGCGCGGCCGCCATCCGGAGGCCTCGCGCGTCCATCGCGCCTCCGGCCCCGATCTTTCGGCCGGCCTTCCCCTCGTCGTGCTGATCGACGGCGCCTCGGCCTCCTCCGCCGAGGTGCTCGCCGCCGCCCTGCAGGACAATGGCCGCGCCGTGCTCGTCGGCTCGGTCACCACCGGCAAGGGCTTGATCCAGGCGGTTGTTCCGCTGCCGGACGACAGCGAACTCCATCTCACCTGGTCGAGCCTGTATGCGCCATCGGGCTACCCGATCCAGGGCCTCGGCGTTCTGCCCGATGTGTGCACGAGCCGGGGCGAACAGGTGATGGAGGGCGATCTTCGCCGCCGTGGCGCAGGGCAGAGACCGGACGCGACGGCAGCCTGGCAGGCGACCCGAGCCAGGGTTCCCGCCGCCGACGAGATCGCCCGTCTGCGCCAGACCTGTCCGGCATCTGTCGGCGGCGCGCTTGACATCGCCGCCGCACTGTGGCTCCTCCGCCGGTCTGTCGGCGAGGGGGAGGGTTCACTCGCCGACACGGGGTTCGCTGACCGCCTGCGCGGCGCGAAGCGCGGTGGCAACGCAGAGGGCGCTGGAGGTGGCTGGGCAGGGTCACCGCCGCCCCCTACGAGGTGAGCACGATGGCCAAAGCCAATACCGTCCTGATCAAGCTGGTCAGCACCGCCGACACCGGCTACTTCTACGTGACCAAAAAGAACGCTCGGACAAAGACCAATAAGCTTGAGTTTCGCAAGTATGATCCCGTTGTGCGCAAGCACGTGATCTTCAAGGAAGCGAAGATCAAGTAGGCGAAAGTCAGCCGACCAAGGTCGGGCCACCAGCCGACGGTTGTTTTTGCCCCCTCAGGGCCGGATGGAGAGGGTGCCCAGGGGGCGACGCGTTTTCGGACTCTGTCCTCCCTCTCGCCGTGCGGAACCGTCGTCACTCGGCGGGAATGGACTCGCCTTCGTTCTGCACCACCACGACTTGGTTCCGCCCCTGCCTCTTGGCTTGATAAAGGGCCTCGTCAGCCCGGCGGAGCAGGGCTTCGGCCGCAGCTTCCCCGTCGCCCACCTCTTCAGCGCCGATCGCGGCGACCCCGATGCTGATGGTCAGCGGATGGATAACTCCCGGGTGCGGCTGGAAACGAAGCCCCGCAATCTCGCGCCGAAGCCGTTCTGCGGCTACCGCAGCGTCGGCAGCCGTCGCCCCGGGCATGACGATGGCGAATTCCTCTCCTCCGTAGCGGGCGACCGTGTCGAACAGCCGCACCTGCTTGCGGATCGCACTGGCAACGGCCTGCAGCGCTGCGTCGCCGGCTGCGTGCCCATAGCGGTCGTTGATCGACTTAAAATGGTCGAGGTCAAGCATCATCGCCGCCAGCACCCCCCCACCCGCTTGCAGAGACGAAAGGAGCGATCGGAGGTGCCCGCGCAGGTAGCGCTGGTTGTGCAGCCCGGTGAGCGGATCGGTGACCGCGAGCGAGATCGAGTAGGCGAGGTCGGCCCGCAGGCGATCCTGGTAGAGCTTGCGGCGGATCTGGTTGCGCGCCCGCACGCGCAGCTCGTTCGCATCCAGTGGCCGCAGGATGTAGTCATTGGCGCCGAGGTCGAAGCCGCGGAACAGGAGCTGGCGATGGCTCGGTCCCGCCAGCAGCAGCACGGGCGTGTCGCGCGTCGCCTCCTCCGCCCGCAGGCGCGAGGCGAGCCGCAGAGGGTCCTCAGAAGCAAGCCGCAGATCGAGCAGCACGAGGTCGCAGCGCGAGTTGGCGAGAAGGGCCAGCGCCTCGACCCCGTTCGCGACGCGGTCTGCCGCGATGCCCTCTGCAGCGAGAGCGACCGCGACCCGCTGCCACTCCAGCGCATCGACGACAAGGGCGACCGCCCGCGTGCCCCGCACCGACGGCGCCGGCTCCTGACACAGACGCACGCCCAGCTGGCTCGTCGTCTCCGCCCGCAACCGCCACTCATCGAGCAGCCGCTTCAGGCGAACGAGCGAACGA
>CALBEG010000004.1 GCA_937927455.1 uncultured Elioraea sp.
GCGTCGCTGAACACGCCATGGAAAGGAAGCGGGAATGGCACGACGACTGACCGTGGGTGCAGCCCAACTCGGCGCCATCCAGAAGAGCGAAGGGCGCGAGATAGCGGTCGCGCGCATGCTGGCGCTGATGGAGGAGGGGCATCGCCGCGGGGTGGAACTCATCGTCTTCCCCGAACTGGCGCTCACCACCTTCTTCCCCCGCCATTGGGTGGAGCGGATCGAGGAAGCCGACCACTGGTACGAGACCGAGATGCCTTCGGCCGCAACCAAGCCCCTGTTCGACGCCGCGCGGCGGCTGAACATGGCCTTCCATCTCGGTTACGCCGAACTTGTGCGGGAGCCCGACGGAACGGGTGGCGTGCGCACGCGCCGCTTCAACACGGCGATCCTGGTCAACGCCGAAGGCCGCATCGTGCTGAAGTACCGCAAGGTGCACCTCCCCGGGCACGCAGCGTTCGATTCCGCGCGCAAGGTGCAGCATCTCGAGAAGTACTATTTCGAAGTGGGCGATCTCGGGTTTCCGGTGGTCAAGACGCGGCTTGGTCGGCGCGAGGAGGGGGTGAATGTCGGCCTCCTGATCTGCAACGACCGCCGCTGGCCGGAGGCCTGGCGGGTGCTCGGGCTGCAGTCCGTCGAGCTCGTGCTGGTCGGCTACAACACCCCCTCGATCAACCAGGAGGCGAAAGGGTGGGAGGCGCACCATCTGCGCGTTTTCCACTCCCACCTCTCCGTGCAGGCCGGCTGCTACCAGAACGCCTGCTGGTCGGTCGCCGTTGCCAAGGCCGGCATCGAGGACGGGGCGGAGCTCTTCGGCCACTCCATCATCGTCAACCCGCAGGGCGAGATCGTCGCCATGGCCGACACTTGGGAGGACCAGCTCGTCACCTACGACATCGACCTCGACCGCTGCCGGCTCGGCCGCGTCTCCATCTTCGACTTCGCCCGCCACCGCCGGCCGGAACATTACGGACGGATCACGTCGCAGGTCGGCGCGGTCGAGCCACCGATGGTCTGAGGGCGGGGGCGGCCGCAGGTGGTGGCACCGTTACGCTTGATCGCGGCGCGGTCAGGCGTCACTCTGCTGCAACGCAACACCACCACGCGAGACGGCATGGTTCCGCCCCCTTCCGCGGCCCGTCCCACCGGCGGTCCACCGCCTCCGCCTCTGCTCCCCGCCCTGCTGCGCGGCGCGGCCGGTGCCTGCCCGGCCTGCAGCAAGGGCCGTCTGTTCCACGGCTTCCTTCGCCCTGCTCCCAGCTGTTCCGCCTGCGGTACGGGCCTTGCGCGCATCCGCTCCGATGACGCGCCGCCCTACGTCACTTTGTTCATCGTCGGCCACATCGTCGTGCCGCTGATGCTGATGGCAGAACGCGCCCTTGCGCCGCCATTGTGGCTGATGGTGGCTTTGTTCCTGCCGCTCGCCGCCCTGCTGTCGCTGGGTCTCATCCGGCCGGTGAAGGGGGCGACGATCGGGCTGATGCTCCATCTCGGCATCACGGGGGACGACCAGCCCTCACGGGGAACCTGACCGAGGTGCCGCAGCGCACGCGCATCGCCGAGATCGTGCTTGAGGCGGAGGCCCTCACCCGCCTCTCTGCCGAACTCGAGGCCGACCGCGCCACCGCGGTGGCGGACCTGCTGCACGCGAACCGATTCGTGCCGAAAGGGGCACCCGAAGGGCCCTATTCGCTCCGTCTCGGGCTCGATCACGGGCGGCTCGTGTTCGACATCCGCCGCCTCGACGGCACGCCGATCACCGCCGTCGTGCTCGCCCTTGGTCCTTTCCGCAGCCTGATCAAAGACTACCTCATGCTTATTGGCGCGCACCACGCGGCGGTGGCGGATGGCGCCGAAGCGCGCATCCAGGCAATCGACATGGGCCGGCGCGGCCTGCACAACGAGGCGGCCGAACTGCTGCAACGCCGCCTTGAAGGCAAAATCGAGGTCGATTTCGACACAGCCCGTCGCCTGTTCACCCTGATCTGCGTGCTACACCAAAGGATCAGCCACTGATGCGGCTTGGTGGCGAATGGACGCGGAGCATCCGTCCGGCTGAGGATCGATCCGTGATCGAGATTATCGACCAGACGCTGCTCCCTTGGCGTGTCTGTTGGATCCGGCTGGCCGGGCTTGAGGAGGCGGCGGAGGCGATCAGCACCATGCGGGTTCGTGGCGCGCCGCTGATCGGTGCTGTGGGCGCCTTCGGGGTCGCCCTTTCGCTGCGGGCAGACCCGTCTGACGACGCGCTGGAAGAAGCCGCGGCCCGCCTCATCGCCACCCGCCCAACGGCGGTCAACCTCGCTTGGGCGGTGGCGCGCGTGGTGAGGGCCGTGCGCAACCTCCCGCGCGGGGATCGGTTCGAGGCTGCCTGGGCCGAGGCCTCCGCCATCGCCGATGAGGATGCGCTTTGCTGCGAGGCCATCGGCCGCCACGGGCTTCCCCTCATCGCCGGCATCGCCGAACGCAAAGGGGGGAGCCCCGTGAACATCCTCACCCACTGCAATGCGGGCTGGCTCGCCACGGTGGATTGGGGAACCGCCACCGCCCCCATCTATCGCGCGCACGATGCGGGTATTCCGGTGCACGTCTGGGTGGACGAGACGCGGCCACGCAACCAGGGCGCGTTGCTGACCGCCTTCGAACTCGCTGGCCACGGCGTGCCGCACACGGTGGTGGCGGACAACGCGGGCGGGCACCTGATGCAACGCGGTGAGGTCGATCTCGTCCTCGTCGGAACGGATCGGGTTGCGCGCAACGGCGATGTTGCCAACAAAATCGGCACCTATCTCAAGGCCCTGGCCGCTGCCGATGCAGGCGTGCCATTCTGGGTGGCACTTCCCTTCTCCACCATCGACTGGTCGGTCGCCTCCGGCGACCTCATCCCTATCGAGGAACGATCCCCTGCCGAAGTGACCGAAGTCGCCGGCGTCGCCGAGGACGGGGCGGTACGCCGCGTGCGTGTGGCCTCGCCGGGAAGCCGGGCGGCGAACCCGGCCTTCGACATAACCCCTGCCCGCCTCGTCAGCGGTCTGATCACAGAGCGCGGGCGTTGCCCAGCCTCCGAGGCGGGGATTCTCTCGCTCTATCCCGACAAGGCCTGAGCGGCGCGGCGGCGACCGGCAAACCAGTTGGCGGCGACCACAGGGGCGACCACCGCAAGGCCGAGCAGAGTCGGCGTCGTTCCGGGCGCAATCATCAGCACGGAAGCGACCAGAAGAGGCGCGCGCGCAATCCAGCCCAGCGGCGCGAAGGCATAGCCCGTCAACGCCGCCCCCAACGCGCAGACACCGATGGCGCAAGAAAGTGTGACGAGCAGGAAGTCGCCCCAAGCGAACCCGGGTAGGACCATCAGCATCGCCGGCGAATAGGCGAACACGAACGGCACCAGCGCCTTGGCGGAGCCGAGGCGGAACGCAGCGAGCCCGGTGCGGAACGGGTTTGCCCCGGCGATCCCCGCCGCGGCATAGGCCGCCACGCAAACAGGAGGCGTGAGGTCGGCCAGCAGCCCATAGTAGAAGATAAAAAGATGGGCGGCGATCGCCGGCACACCGAGCTGCGTCACCACCGGTGCAGCGATAGCGGCGAGCACGATGTAGAGCGCTGTCGTCGGTACGCCTGCGCCCATCGCGATACAAGTGAAGGCGACGAAGACGAGGGTGAAGAAGAGCGTGAGCCCCGAAAGCGAGGTGAGTTCGAACGGAACCCAGGACAGAAAGAGCAGAACGTTTGCAGCGAGGTTCTGTGCCGCTTGCGTCACCATAAAGGAGAGGCGGAACGCAGCCCCGGTTAGTGTGATCACGCCGACCACGATGCCGACGGCGGCGGCTGCGACACCCACCGCCAAGGCGTACTTCGCTCCCGTCTCCAGCGCCTGCCATAGGTCACGCAGCGTCATCCGCTGCCATGGGTTGAGCAGGCCGACGAGCACGCAAGCGACGATGCCGTTGAAAGCGGCGAGATAGGGCGTGTAGCCCTGCATGATGGTGGCGATCAGGATAACGAGCGGTATAACGGTTGGCCAGCCGCGCCAGAGCACGGGGCCAAGCCTCGGCATCTCTTCATCCGTGAGCCCACGCAGGCCCTCGCGCTTGGCTTCCAGATGAACTTGGATCAGAACGCCAAGGTAATGCATCGCTGCCGGAACAAGCGCGGCGGTGATGATGGTGGTGTAGGGCACGCCAAGGAATTCTGTCATCACGAAAGCGGCCGCACCCATGATGGGTGGGGTGATCTGTCCGCCCGCTGAGGCGGCCGCCTCCACCGCGCCCGCGAAATGCGGCCGGTAGCCGATTCGCTTCATCGCCGGAATGGTGAGGCTTCCGGTCGTCACTGTGTTGGCGATGGAGGAACCGGAGATCGAGCCGAAGAAGGCGGAGGCGACGACAGACACCTTG
>CALBEG010000005.1 GCA_937927455.1 uncultured Elioraea sp.
TGCACCGCCGCCGAAATCGTCCTCTCGCCCTGACCCGGAGGCCCCGCGTGCGCCCTCTTCTCGCTCCCCTCGCCGCCTGCGCTCTGGTCGCCGCCGCCGCGCCCGCTGCCCAGGCGACGTTTCCGCCGGAGGCCACCGGCCTCTGGGTCGCGGGCTCCTGCAGCGAACCCTCCGAACTGCTGTTCGTCACCCGCAGTGCCTGGGCCAGGCTGCAGGCGAACGGGGTGCAGGTGCTGAGGCACGCTGAGCGCTTCGACCGTGCCGGCACCTATGTGCTCGCGGTCGGCGATGATGCGGAAGCGACGCGGCTTCTGTTCCGCAGCACGGCGGACGGTCTCCTCGTGCGCGACCCGCCGGCCAAGATGCCGGACGCCTCCCTCCCCGGTGACGGGCCCGATGTTGCCTTCCGCCGCTGCCCGTCCATCCCGGTCGGTCTCGCCGGCCTGCATGGCGAAGGGCTCTCCTTTCTCGCCGCGCTCGATGGCATCGGGGCGAGCTGCGCCGGCGACGACGGTGCGGCCTGCATCGCGCGCATCTGGGCCTGGGCGGACGTGTCCGGCGATGGAGGGCTTTCGGTCGCGGAAATCGCGCGGCTTGTACGCGGGATGGCGTATGTGGGCACCCTGACGGCCGGAAGCACGGAGTCGGAACTCGCGCAGGCCGTGGGGGCTGCGGGGGTGGGCGGGATTGCGGCGGCGTGGGCGCTGCTCGCCAGCGTCGATTATGACGGGTCGGGAACGGTCAGCCGGGAGGAGGTGGCGCATGATCGCTTTCCGCCCCCGGCCCTTGGCGGGCTTCCTCCTGATGCGCCCGCATCCGACGCGCGGCCGCCATCTCCAGCCGGCACGGTTTCATCCGGGCTCGGCGCGCTTGGCGCGCTGCTGAAAGACGTCCTTCCGCTGTTCGACCGCGGCCGCCCTTGAGGGTCGGTTTGCCCGTCGCGACGCGACGCAGCGGGACGACGCCTCAGACGCTGATGCGGCGGGCGTTGCGGCGAAGCAGGGCGGCGGCGACGGAAAGGCGCGCGGGCATGGCCGCAACCTCAGGCTTTCCCGTCGTCGCGGCTTCGGGCTTCGCCTTTTTCGCCGCAGCCGGTGCCACCTTCGCGGCCTTGCCTGTCTTCCCCGTCGCCTTCGCCGTCCTCTTGACGGTTGCCGCCCTGGGCGATTTTGCCACCTTGGCCTTTGTCGTGTTGCCCGTGCCCCTGTTCGCGGCCATCGCGCACCTCCCTCGTGCGGAATCGCGTCCTCGCGTGTTTGATGCCAAGGCGCAGCGAGGCTTGCAACGGGGAATGGACCCGCTCAGTAGCTGAGAATGCGCGGCAGCGCCTTCGCCGCCTCGATCAGCTTCGCGCACTCCGCCTCGGAGGGGACCCGACGCACCAAGTTGCGCCTCGCGTTCGCCGCCTTGAGCGCGGCAGCAAGCGTGTCGGGACGGCGCCGCTTCAGTTCCGGCACCGTATTGACGCCGGCGACCTCAAGCAGGTCGGCGAGTTCCTCGCCAATCCCCTTCACCCGCATCAGGTCGGCCCGGTTCGCCCACTTCAGGATCAAGCGTTCGCTGATCCCGGTCTTAGCGGCGAGATCCGCCCGCCCCTTCGGACGGGCCGCCGCCTCGAGCAGGTCCTCCGTCGTGCGCAGCCCCGCTTCCGCCAGTCGCGTGGCGTAATGGGGCCCAATTCCTTCGACCCTGAGCAACGGATAGGCCATCAGCGTTCCCCTCCCGTAACGGCCTGAGCAAAGCACAGGCGGAGGGCAGAGGGGAACGACAAAACGCGAGAGGTGCAGTTCAGCGTCTGCCGGCGGCTGGCTGGGCCGCTCTGCGGCGAAGCCCGAGCTCTCAGCCGCGGCGTTCCACCATCAGCTTCTTCAACTCGGCGATGGCTTTCGCCGGGTTGAGGCCTTTCGGGCAGGTCTTGGTGCAGTTCATGATGGTGTGGCAACGGTAGAGCTTGAACGGGTCCTCAAGCGCGTCGAGCCGTTCGCCCGTCGCCTCGTCGCGCGAGTCCGCTACCCACCGGTAGGCCTGCAGCAGAATGGCCGGGCCGAGGAAACGGTCTCCGTTCCACCAGTAGGAGGGGCAGGAGGTGGAACAGCAAAAGCAGAGAATGCACTCCCAGAGCCCATCGAGCTTCGCGCGTTCCTCCTTGCTCTGCAGCCGCTCCGAGTCGGGAGGGGGAGGCGTGTCGGCCTTCAGCCACGGTTCGATGGACCGGAGCTGGGCGTAGGCCTGAGAGAGATCGGGCACCAGATCCTTCACCACCGGCATGTGGGGAAGGGGGGTAATGCGCACCGCGCCCTTCACCTCCTCGATCGGCTTGAGGCAGGCGAGGGTGTTGGTGCCGTCGATGTTCATCGCGCAGGAGCCGCAAATTCCCTCGCGGCAGGAGCGGCGGAAGGTCAGCGTCGGGTCGATCTCGTTCTTGATCTTGATGAGGGCGTCGAGAACCATCGGCCCGCAGGCGTCGAGGTCGATCGCGTAGGTGTCGAGGCGGGGATTCTCGGGCGCATCCGGGTTCCAGCGGTAGATGCGGAACTCCTTCACCCGGCGCGCGCCCGAGGGGGCGGGGAAGCGCTTGCCTTCGCGGAGGCGGGAGTTGGCGGGAAGGGTGAACTTGGCCATCGTCGGTCTCCGCCCGCCTCAGTAGACGCGGGCCTTCGGCGGGAAGCTCTGCACCTCGTTGGTGAGCGGTGTGAGCGTGACCGGGCGATAGTCAAGCCGCACCGTTCCGGTCTCGTCGCACCAAGCGAGCGTGTGCTTGAGCCAGTGCGCGTCGTCGCGGTCGGGGTAGTCCTCGTGCGCGTGCGCACCACGGCTCTCGTGCCGGGCTTCGGCCGAGACCATAGTCACCATCGCGTTCGCCATCAGGTTCTCGAGCTCCAGCGCCTCGACGAGGTCGGAGTTCCAGATCAAGCTTCGGTCTTCGACGCGCAGCTCCTCGAGGCTCCGCCAGTGCCCGCGCATCCTCTCCACGCCTTCAGCCAACGAGGCGGAGTTGCGGAACACCGCGGCGTGGTTCTGCATCGTGCGCTGCATGGCGAGCCTGAGTTCGCCCGTGGTGGCGCCGCCTGAGGCGTGGCGCGTGCGATCCAGCCGATCGAGCGCGCGCTCGCCGGCACGCGGCGGCAAGGGAGGCTGGCTCTGGCCGGGCTTGACAAGCTCGGCGGCGCGCTGCGCGGCGGCGCGACCGAAGACGACGAGATCGAGCAGGGAGTTCGTGCCCAGGCGGTTGGCGCCGTGCACCGAAACGCAGGCGGCTTCGCCGATCGCCATCAGCCCCGGCACCATCCGGTCGCCGTCCGGACCGCGCGTGATCACCTCGGTGCGCCAGTTCGTCGGAATCCCGCCCATGTTGTAGTGCACGGTGGGCAGAACGGGGATTGGCTCGCGCGTCACATCCACGCCGGCGAAGATCTTCGCTGTCTCGGCGATTCCGGGAAGGCGCTCAGCGATCAGATCCGCCCCGAGATGCTCGAGATGCAGAAGAACGTGGTCCTTGTCCGGACCGCAGCCGCGGCCCTCGCGGATTTCGATTGTCATCGCGCGGGAAACGACGTCGCGCGAGGCGAGGTCCTTCGCGGTCGGCGCATAGCGCTCCATAAAGCGTTCGCCCTCAGAGTTTGTGAGGTAGCCGCCTTCGCCGCGTACGCCCTCCGTGATCAGGCAGCCCGCGCCATAGATGCCCGTCGGGTGGAACTGCACGAATTCGGCATCCTGGATGGGAAGCCCCGCGCGCAGCACCATGGCATTGCCGTCACCAGTGCAGGTGTGGGCCGAGGTGCAGGAGAACCACGCCCGCCCGTAGCCGCCTGTGGCGAGGATGGTGAGGGATGCGCGGAAGCGATGGATAGTCCCGTCCTCGAGGCACCAGGCGACGACGCCACGGCAGGCGCCGTCATCGTCCATGATCAGGTCAAGGGCGAAATATTCGACGAAGAACTGAAGATCGTGCTTCAGGCACTGCTGATAGAGCGTGTGCAGGATGGCGTGCCCGGTGCGATCAGCCGCGGCGCACGCGCGGTAGGCTGGAGCCTTGCCGAAGTGCGTCTGATGCCCGCCGAAAGGGCGCTGATAGAGACGACCATCCTCGGTGCGGCTGAAGGGGACGCCGAAATGCTCGAGTTCGAGCACGGCCGGGATCGCTTCGCGGCACATGTACTCGATCGCGTCCTGATCGCCGAGCCAGTCCGACCCCTTGACGGTGTCGTACATGTGCCAGCGCCAATCATCCTCGCCCATGTTGCCGAGCGCCGCGCCAATGCCGCCCTGCGCGGCCACGGTGTGGCTGCGGGTGGGAAACACCTTGCTCACGCAGGCGGTGCGCAGCCCCGCCATACCGAGGCCCAAAGCAGCGCGCAGCCCTGCCCCGCCCGCGCCGACCACCACCACGTCGTAGGTGTGGTCGACGATGCGATAGGCCCCGCGCGAGGGGCTGGTGATAACGTTCATCTCTGTGTTCCCCGATCCGACCCGCCTCAGAGCGCGACCTTCAGCACTGCCAATGCGGCGAACAGGCCCATCAGGAGCAGCGCGGCCTTCGCCGCGAGCACGCAACCGAGCCTGACACCCTCAGGACGGATGTAGTCCTCAATCACCACCTGCAAACCCAGGGCGGCATGCCAGAATGAGGCTCCGATCAACGCCAGCATCAGCACGGCGTTGTGCGGGCGGGAGAGCCAAGCGACAGCCTCGCTATGCGACGCACCCGTCAGCGCAACCACCGAAGCGACGAACCACAGAGTGAGGGGGACGAGGGCGAGCGCGGTGATGCGCTGCGCCCACCAATGCGCCACGCCTTCCTTCGCCGAACCGAGCCCGCGCGCCCGGCCCAGGGCAGAGCGCAGCGAGACGCGCCTGATCTTCTCCGTTGTCATCCTTGTCACTTCGCTAGTGTTGCGTAGCCGAAAATCCAGGCGGCGAGGGTGAGCACGATGGCAGCCCCCACCGTCAGCCACCCGCTTCTGGTCGCCGTTGCCAGATCGAACCCATATCCAGCGTCCCACACCAGGTGCCGAATTCCGTTGCAGAAGTGATAAAAGAGCGCCAAGGTCCAGCCGAACAGCATCAGCCGCCCAAGCGCAGACGCGAAGAAGGCCTGCGCCTCGGCGAAGCCTGCCGGCCCCTCGGCGATGGCGAGCAGCCAGGAGACCAAAAGGCCCACGCCAACGGCGAGCGCGACACCGGTGGCGCGGTGCGTGATGGAGAGCACCGAGGTGATCTGCGGACGGTAAATCTGCAGATGCGGGCTGAGTGGGCGACGCACCGGCTTGCCGGTGCTGTCCGTGCCCACCATAAGGGCATCGCGGGCATCCATGCGCGTGGCGACCTCCGCTGATAGAAAAAGGGCGCAGGCCGACCACCTCTCGCCTCGCGCCCTTCCTCGTAATTGCAAGAATGCTACGCCTGTTGCGCCGCAGCGTCAAACGAGCGCGAGCTGGCCGCGTTGACGGAACGCTTCGAGATCGCGAAGGTGAGGGCGATGGAGGGAACGCCGAAGACGATCAGCGCGGTGGAGGCGTCGACCCCGGCCGTGCCGGCTGTTTCCTTCGCGCTGCTTGCCGCCGTCGCTGGCATCGGCCAGGTGGCGGCGAACATGCCTCTGCCGTCGCTGCCCGCGATCGGCACGAGCTTCGGAATCGGCGCGGCGGAACTGGTGATTGCCGTGTTCCTCGCTGCCTTCGCCCCGGCGCAGCTGGTCTGGGGCCCGCTATCCGATCGCCATGGGCGGCGTCCCGTTGTGCTGTGGGCCTTGGGCGTCTTCGCTGCCGGCAGTCTCGTCTGCGCCTTGGCGCCCTCTTTCTCGGTGCTGCTGGCCGGGCGCGTGCTGCAGGCGGTCGGCGGTGCGGCCGGGCTCGTCATCGCGCGCGCATGCCTCCGGGACGGGCGAGAGGAGAGCGCGCTTGGTCGCGGCATGGCCGGGCTGTCGATGGCGATTGCGGCGGTGCCGGCATTTGCGCCGCTGATCGGGGCGCTGCTGGAGCAAGCCTGGTCGTGGCGGGCAGGATTTTGGCTGTCCTCGGCCCTTGGCGCTCTGGTGGTGGCGTGGGGGGTGGCGCGCCTGCCGGAAACCAACCGCGCACCGACCGACCAGCTTGGGCTCGGCGCGGTCATCCGGGCCTATCGCGCGCTCTGGGCCGATGCGCGTTTCCGCCCGCCCGCCATGGTCGCAGGCGGTGCGATGGGCGGCCTGTTCGCCTTCGGCGCGGGCAGCCCGATGCTCTACATCGAAGTGTTCGGGCTGACCCCCGTGGCCTATGCGCTCTATCCGCTGATTGCCGTGGCTGGTGTGGTGGCGGGTGGGGCGGCCGCGCGGGCGATGATGAAGCGCGGCACGGCGGCGCGGGCGCTCGCGCTCGGGGTGGCGATGATGGTCGCGGGCGGGATGGGCATGGCCACACTCGAGCCGTTGGGCTTGTTCGGCAAGCACGCGGTGAACGTGACCATGCTGGTGTTCGTGGTGGGCTTGGGATTCGCTCTGCCGGCTGCTTTCGCGGTGGCGCTCGCGCCATTCCGCGATCGTGCCGGGGCGGCGGCGTCGCTCGCGGGTGCGTTCCAGATCTTCTGCGGCGCGGCGGCGGCCGCCCTCACCGCCGCCTTGCCCATGCCGTGGGTGATGGCGCTCTGCGGCGTTGGCGCGGCGGCGGGCTGGCTTGCCGGCCGACGCGTGCAGGCGTGAGGGCGGGGGAAGTCCGTCTCAGTCCGCGGCGGCGAGTTCGAGTCGTTCGGCGAGTGCGGCAAGCCGCGCCTCGGTGCGCGCCCGCTCAGCGTTGAAGCGCGCGAGCTCCACACCCTCCAGTCTCTGGCCGGGCAGGCGTCGGATCGTGCGCGGATCGATCGCGATCCGGTTGCGGTGCACCTCGAAATGGAGGTGCGGGCCGGTGGCGAGCCCTGTGCTGCCCACGCGTCCGATCACCTGGCCCTGGCGCACGCGCGCCCCTGGCCGCACGGTGATGGCGGAAAGATGGGCGTAGAGCGTGTCGAATCCGCCAGCGTGGCGGATCATGACCGTCCGGCCATAGTCGCCGCGCCAGCTGGCGAAGGTGACGGTTCCGTCGCCGGCGGCAAAGACAGGGGTGCCAGCGGGGGCGGCGAAATCAACCCCGCGATGGTGACGATCAAAGCCGAGGATCGGGTGGGTACGCATGCCGAAGCCCGAGGTGATGCGCGCCCCATCAAGCGGCGTGCGGAGAAGTGCGCGGCGCAGCGATTGGCCGCGAGCGTCGAACCAGTCAGTGGTGCCGTCGGCGCGGGTGTGGCGCCAGATGCGCACATGACGGTCGCTGAGGGCGAGGTCGAGGAAGAGCGCACCCCCCTCCTTTAGGAGGGTGCCGTCGGGCGAACGGAAGCGTTCGAACAGCACGGTGAAGCGGTCGCCCGCGCGGAGGTCGCGCTGCAGGTCGACCGTGTGCGAGAGGGCGCGGATGAGGGAGAGAATGGCGGCGGAGGAGAGGCCGGCGGCGCGCAGGTCGGCATAGAGGCTCGCGCGTATTTCGCCGTCCGCGCGGACCATGTGGCGGACGGCGGGCAGGGTTTCGATGGCGCCGCGGAAGGTTCCGTCGTCGTGCCGCTCGAGGCGGAGGCGGCGGAGCGGGTCGAGGCCGAGTTCGAGCGAGACGAGGCGGGCGGCGTCGGCCGCGTCGGCCTCGAGCGCGAGCTCCTGGCCGGGGCGGAGAGCCCGGGGCGGCAGATGCGGGCGCAGCGCGGCGGTGGCGGCGGCGATGTCGGCGGGTGCGATTCCCGCCACGGCGAGCAGGCCGGCGAGGGTGTCGCCGGCGCTCACGGTGAGCATGATCTGCCCGGCATCGTGCAATTCGCCCTCCGCCTCGGCCCGTGGGGCGGGTTCGAGAACGGGCATGGCCGCGCCCTCCTCCGTCGGGCTGAGACCATCGGCGCGGGCGTCGAGCGCGACCAACAGGGCGAGGGCCACGGCGAGGGCGTGCGTTCGGTGCTGAGGCATGGGCTCCGCGCGCCAGGACCGGCGCGGTTGTGGACAGGCTGGCTGACGCTGCCCGGCCGTGTCGCGTCGTGTCAATCGGGGCGTGCATGGCGGCCATGCTGGGGGCTGCGGTCTGGGCGTGCTCGGTGCGGGTGCCGCTCGCTGGTGCCTGTCGCGGTTCGGAAAGCCTTGGAATGCGAAGGGCTTGGCTCGCACCGCGGCGATCCGGCAAGCGGCGTGCAGCGGCGTGTGAAAGACGTTTGACAAGCCCGGCCCCCCTGCGTATAAGCCGCGCCTCGCCGACGGGGATGGGATCTGCCGGGCCGCGAAAGGGTGGGAGCGGCAGACTAGGAAGCGTCGGCTACGGGTTCTTTGACAGGTTGATCGCGAGAGGAAGGGATGCGTCGGCGGCGCCGGCAGCTTCGGTGGCGTTCGCCCTTTTGGGGCGGAGGCGTGCACGGAAGTCTGACCGTGGGGCCGTCCGGTGCATCGCCACGATGCCAAAGACGCCAAGTGCGGGCAGCTGTCGCCGGAAGGCGGCGGTTGCCGACAAGTCCATGGGCAGACCTCCGTCTCATCGGACGGCGGCCTTCGGGTCGCGGTTCGGATGAACCTGAGAGTTTGATCCTGGCTCAGAGCGAACGCTGGCGGCAGGCCTAACACATGCAAGTCGCGCGCCCCGCAAGGGGAGCGGCGGACGGGTGAGTAACGCGTGGGAACGTACCTTCGGGTGGGGGATAACCCTGGGAAACTAGGGCTAATACCGCATGATGTCTGCGGACCAAAGCCGCAAGGCGCCCGGAGAGCGGCCCGCGTCCGATTAGCTAGTTGGTGGGGTAACGGCCTACCAAGGCGACGATCGGTAGCTGGTCTGAGAGGATGATCAGCCACACTGGGACTGAGACACGGCCCAGACTCCTACGGGAGGCAGCAGTGGGGAATA
>CALBEG010000006.1 GCA_937927455.1 uncultured Elioraea sp.
ATGCTCTGGCAGGCGATCGTCCTCCCTCAGGGCCCCTTCCGCCCGCGCCGCGCCCCGCCCTTGCGCTTCGAAGGATCGTAACCCCCGCCGCCGGGGCCAAGCGGCTTTGGCTTCCACTCCGCCGCCCGCGGCCGTGCCGCCGGCGGCGGCTCGAGGCCGAGCTCCATTGCCTCAAGGCGGCGGATCTCGTCACGCAGCCGTGCGGCGGTCTCGAACTCGAGGTCTGCCGCCGCCTCGCGCATCTTGCGCTCGAGCTCCTGGATTGTTGCGCGCAAGTCCTTGCCGACGAGCTCGGCCACCCCGCCTTCCTCGACGGGAGCGAGGGTGACGTAATCCTGCTCGTAGACCGAGGTGACGATCTCTGCCACCTGCTTTTTCACCGATTGCGGCGTGATGCCGTGTGCGACGTTCCAGGCGATCTGTTTCGCACGTCGCCGCTCCGTCTCCTCCAAGGCACGCTTGAGGCTCTCCGTCATGGTGTCGGCGAAGAGGACGACGCGGCCCTCCACGTTGCGCGCCGCCCGGCCGATCGTCTGGATCAGCGAGGTAGTTGAGCGCAGGAACCCTTCCTTGTCGGCATCGAGGATGGCGACGAGCTGGCATTCAGGGATGTCGAGCCCTTCGCGCAGCAGGTTGATTCCCACCAGCACGTCGAACACCCCGAGCCGAAGGTCGCGGATGATCTCGATCCGCTCCAGCGTGTCGATGTCGGAATGGAGGTAGCGCACCTTCACGCCCGCATCGTTCAGGTATTCGGTGAGCGTCTCCGCCATCTTCTTGGTCAGCGTCGTCACCAGCACGCGCCCGCCCTTTGCCGCCACCGTCCTGCACTCGGCCAGCAGATCATCGACCTGGTGTTCGACCGGGCGGACGATGCAAACGGGATCAACAAGCCCTGTGGGGCGGATCACCTGTTCGACGAACACCCCGCCCGTGCGTTCCAGCTCCCACGGCCCGGGTGTGGCGGAGACGAAGATCGTGTCGGGCCGCATCGCGTCCCACTCCTCGAACGTGAGCGGACGGTTGTCGACGCAGGAGGGCAGGCGGAAGCCGAATTCGGCGAGAATGGATTTTCGGGCGTAGTCGCCCCGATACATGCCGCCAAGCTGCGGCACGGTGACGTGGCTTTCATCGACGAACAGGATCGCGTTCTCAGGCAGGTATTCGAAAAGGGTGGGCGGGGGTTCGCCCGGCGCACGGCCGGTGAGGTAGCGCGAGTAGTTTTCGATGCCCTTGCAGCTCCCTGTCGTCTCCAGCATCTCGAGATCGTAGAGGGTGCGCTGGTCGAGCCGCTCCGCCTCGAGGAGCTTCCCCGCCGCGCGCAACTCCGCGAGTCTCTCCTTCAGCTCTGCCTTGATGCCCGCAATCGCCTGGCTGATGGTCGGTCGTGGCGTGACGTAGTGGCTGTTGGCATAGACAGTGATCGCCTCCAGCGCGGCGGTCTTTTCCCCGGTCAGCGGGTCGAACTCGTGGATCGCTTCCACCTCGTCGCCGAACAGAGACACTCGCCAGGCGCGGTCCTCGAAGTGGGCGGGGAAGATCTCCACGACGTCCCCGCGCACACGGAATGATCCCCGCGCGAAGGCGAGGTCGTTGCGCCGGTACTGCAGCTCAACCAGCGCCTTGAGCAGCCGGTCGCGATCGATCCGTTCTCCCACCGCAACCTTCACCACCATCGCCGAATAGGTTTCGACCGAACCGATGCCGTAGATGCAGGAGACAGAGGCGACGATGATCACGTCTGGCCGTTCGAGCAGGGCCCGGGTCGCGGCATGCCGCATGCGGTCGATCTGTTCGTTGATCTGCGCGTCCTTCTCGATGTAGGTGTCCGTGCGCGGCACGTAGGCTTCAGGCTGATAGTAGTCGTAGTAGGAGACGAAGTACTCGACCGCGTTCTCGGGAAAGAACGACTTCATCTCGCCGTAGAGTTGCGCAGCCAGAGTCTTGTTTGGGGCAAGGATGAGGGCAGGCCGGCCTGCCTTGGCGATCACGTGCGCCATGGTGAAGGTCTTGCCCGACCCGGTGACGCCGAGCAGCACCTGGTCGTGCTCGCCGCGTTCGAGGCCTTCGGTGAGGGCGGCAATCGCCTGAGGCTGATCGCCGGAGGGCGCGTAATCGGAGACGATCCGGAATCGCGCGCGCTCGCGCCAGGCGGGGCGACGGGGAGGCTTGAACACCGGGCGGCGAACGTCAATCAGGCCGTGCGGGGGCATCGCGTCTCCTTCGCCCCCTGAGATAGGGCCGCGAACCGGCCCTGACCATGGCGAAGGCGAGCCGGGTGCGGCAAAGTCGCGGGCATGGCCTCGCTTCGCTTCGCGTTCGTCCTGTTCGCAGCCGTTGTCGCCGCGCTGCCTGCCGGCGCGCGGGGGCCAGAGATCGCCTCCCGCCACATGGTCGCTGCCGCCCACCCGCTGGCGGCAGAAGCCGGGCGCGAGGTGCTGCGTCGCGGCGGGGCAGCGATTGATGCCGCGGTCGCTGTCCAGGCGGTGCTCGGGCTCGTTGAGCCGCAATCCTCGGGCATCGGCGGCGGCGCGGTTCTGCTGCACTGGGATGCGACGACCCGGACGCTCACCAGCTGGGATGGGCGGGAGACCGCGCCGCGCGCCGCCGGGCCCGACCTGTTCCTCCGCCCTGACGGGACGCCGATGGGCTTTTACGAGGCGGCTGTGGGCGGCCGCGCGGTCGGCGTGCCCGGAGTGGTGGCGATGCTTGAGGCAGTGCATCGGCGGCACGGGCGGCTTGCTTGGGCCGATCTCTTTGCCCCCGCCATCGCGCTCGCTGAGGAGGGCTTTGCCGTCTCGCCGCGCCTGGCTTCCGCCATCGCCTCCGATCGCGAGCGGCTCGCGCGCGACCCCGCGGCCCGGGCCTACTTTTTTCTCCCCGACGGGTCGCCTCTGCCGGCCGGGCATATGCTGCGCAACCCAGCCTATGCCGAAACGCTGCGGGCGATCGCGCGCGACGGTGCGCGGGCGCTGGTGGAAGGTCCGATTGCCGAAGCGATTCTCGACGCTGTGCGCAGAACCTCCTGGAACCCGGGGATTCTCGCCGGCGAGGACCTGCGCGCCTACACCCCGCGCGAGCGCGATCCGGTGTGCGTGCTCTATCGCGTCTGGCGTGTCTGCGGCATGGGGCCGCCCTCATCGGGCGGCGTCACTGTGGCGCAGATCCTCGGCCTCGTTTCCCACACGAACATGGCGGCGCTCGACCCAGTCGGCGCGGAGGCGGCGCACTGGCTGATCGAAGCGGGCCGTCTCGCTTACGCCGACCGAAGCCTCTACCTTGCCGATTCGGACTTCGTGCGCGTTCCCGTCCGCGGCCTGCTTGACCCGGTCTATCTCACCCTCCGCGCGCAAGCGATCGACCCTGCACGGGCGGCAGAAACCGTGCGCCCCGGCAATCCGCCTTGGCGCGAGGGGGCCTTCGCCCCAGACGAGACGGTGCTGGAGTTCGGCACCTCCCACCTCTCCATCATCGATTCGTCGGGCAATGCGGTGGCGATGACGACGACGGTCCAGGGCTTGTTTGGCGCCCGGATCATGGCCTCGGGGTTTTTGCTCAACAACAACCTGATCGCGTTTTCGTTCCGCCCTGAGGTCGACGGCAGGCCGGTCGTCAATCGGGTCGAGGCTGGCAAGCGGCCGCGCGCGTCGATGGCGCCGACGATGGTCTTCGACCCTCACGGCGCGCTCCGCGTCATCGTCGGCTCGCCCGGTGGGGAGAGGATCATCGGCTACGTCGCGCACACGCTCATTGCGATCCTTGACTGGGCGATGGACCCGCAGGCGGCAATCGACCTGCCACGGATCGTGACGCTCGGCAGCGAGGCCGAGCTGGAAGCAGGCACGCCGGCCGAGACTCTCGCTTCAGCGCTCGAACAGCTCGGCCATCGTGTCAGCGTGCGCCCCCTGCCCTCCGGCTTGCAGGCGATCGTCATCACCGCGCGGGGGTTGGAGGGCGGCGCGGATCGTCGCCGGGAAGGGGTTGCGCTCGGCGACTGAACGCCAGGGCCACGAGAAGGGCGAGGGCGAAGGGAAAAAGCCACATCAGCCGCGCCGCGTAGCGGTCGTGCACCGCTCCGCCCAGGCCCACCGCCACCGCGTTGGCGATGGCGGCAGCAAGGGCGGCGAGCGCGCACACCGCGACGGGCGAACGCCGTGCTGCTGGCGAGGCGGCGAAGACGAGGGCGAGGACGGGCACCGCAGCGAGCGAAAGCGGGCCAGCAATGACCGCCGGCCAAGCGCGCGCAATCTCCTCATTCGTCTGCCGCGCGCGCGCCAGCGCCTCACCCGCAGCCGGCCCCAGCGCCTCAGCGAAGCGGGGAATGACAAGGCGGGCGAGCAGGGCGCGATCTTCATTCACCCGCACCGAGAGGTCGGTGCCCACCCGGGCAGTGATCAGCTGCTGGGCAGCACGGGCGAGCCCCTTCGCGACGAAGTCAGGCCAATAGGCGGCGATGACGCGCGGATTGATCGCAGCGAGCTCCGCCTCGAGGCGGAAGAAGTTCCTGTCGCGCCACACCGGCGAGCCCGGGTTCCACAGGAATTGGTCCGAGTCGGCAACGAGGGTGTCGCGATCCTCGCACAGCGTGACCCCAGGCATCGGGCAGTGCGCGGCGAGCCAGCGCTGCATCAGCCCGTCCCCCACCAGACGGGCGCCGAGAAAGACCGAGGAGCCGAAGGCAAGGCGGGCTTCGCCATATTCAATACGGTTGGCGGCGAGGTTGAGGGCGGGGGCGATGACGAGCGCGGCGAGGATGGCGCCGAGGCCGGCGAGGCGCACCGGCGCGCCCCGCCAGGCGAGCCGGAGCAACACGAGTGCCGCGATGAGGGCAGCGAGTGCCGGAAGGTGGGTGAGGTGCACCGCCGCCGCTGCGACCAGGGCGAGCCATACGCCACATGCCTCAAGGCGGGAGAGCCCGCCGAGCGCGACCAGCACCGCCGCCAGAACCATCGGCGCCGAGAGAGAATCCGCCATGACCCAGGAGGCGAACCAGGGCGCACCCGTGACAAGTGCGACTGCCGCCGCAACAGCGAGAAAGCCAGGCGGCCCGAGGCCGGCACGGCGCGCAAGCAGCCACATTAGCCACGCCGTCAGCAGAGCCTGCGCCGCCACCACCGGCCACAGCGTGTGCCCCTGGTGCAGGGGTCCGATCAGCCAGCCATACGCAGGCGGGCGGATGGGGCGGAACCATTCGGGCTGCGTCCAGACCCAGAGGTAGTCGGCGGTGTCGGAGAAGATCAGCGGCCAGCCGTTCCAGAGCGCGGGCCAGAGGAGGAGGACGGCGGAGACGGCGATGACGAGCGGCACGGGAAGTCGCATGGCAGGCGCGCTACGGGCAAAACGGGGCACCGGCAAGGCGGCTGGCAGGGGGCTTGCCTGGAAGCCCGTCGCGCCACCCCGGCTTGCCGCGGGGCGCGTCTCGCCTGCACGCTTGGACAGAGCATGGACGGAACACTGCACACGACAGAGGCAACCGGCACGCTGCCGCTGCGCTCGCGCGCTCTGATCCCGCCTCTGCGCATCCTCCGTCCGGTCGCGGTCGAGGAGGCGGTGGCGATGCTCGGCCTGCCGGGCGCGGTCGCCATGGCTGGCGGGGTGGAGGTGGTTGCGGGGCTGAAGTTCGGCGGCCCGCCGCGCACGCTGGTGCTTCTGCGCAGGCTTGCGGGGTTCATGGGGATCGAGCAGCGCGAGGAGGGGATCCGCATCGGCGCCCTCGCCACCCACGAACAGGTGGCGCGAAGCCCGCTCTTGCGTGCGGCTGTGCCGGGCTTGGCCGAAACTTGGGGGCGCATCGCCAACATCCGCATCCGCCACCAGGGTACGCTCGCGGGCTGCCTGCTGGCGGGCCTGCCCCAGTACGACGCACCGCCCGCGCTCGCCGCTCTCGATGCACGCCTCGTCTGTCGCGTCGGACATGAAACGATCCGCGTGCCCTGGCACGCTCCGCGCGGTCTCGTGCTCGGCATCGACATCCCGCCAGGCTGGCGGTTCGCGCATGAGCGCAGCCTCCGCCCCTGGCTCCTGGTCTCCGCCGCCGTGTACGGGGTGCAGGGCCGGGTGCGCGTGCTTCGCCTGGCCGTCGGTGGCGCACATCGCCGGGCGATTGGTGCCGATCTTCCCGAGGCTGAGACGCTCGACGCCTCAGGCCTTGCCCGCCACGCCCGCGCGCTTGCCGAAGCGTGGGCCGCCCGATTGCCCGAGCCCGATCACCTCCCGCCCGGTACGCCCGGGCCTTGTTGGCGCCGCCGCGCCTCTGCCGCCCTCGCTGCACGCTTGATCGCCCGGCTTGCCGATGATTGATCAGACGGAACGGATCGCCTTCGACCTCGACGGCCGCCCTGTCGCCGCCACGGTCGCAACCAACCGGCTGCTGATCGACCTGTTGCGCGAGGAGTTCGGCCTCCTCGGCGTGCGCGCGGGCTGCGATGGCGGCGTGTGTGGCGCGTGCACGGTGCTGATTGACGGCGTGCCCGCCACGGCGTGCTTGATGCTCGCGGTGGAGGTGGATGGACGTCGGATCACCACCATTCGAGGCCTCGAGTGCGCGGACGGGCACCTTCACCCGGTGCAGCGTGCCTTCCTTGAGGAACGCGCGTTCCAGTGCGGCTCCTGCACGCCGGGCATGGTGCTGCTCGCTTCAGCCTTGCTGGCGGAGAACCCGGATCCAGACGAGGAGACGATCCGCGCCTGGATGAGTGCCGCGCTCTGCCGTTGCGGCGGAGGGGGCGCCATCCTGCGCGCGGTGCGCCGCGCCGCCGCGGTGATGCGCGAGGCGCGATGACCGCCGCCAACGACATCGCGCGCGTGCGCGGCAGCTTCGCCTACGCCATCGACTTCGCCTTGCCCGGCATGCTGCACGCCGTGCTCGTACGCTCGCCCCATCCGCATGCGGAAATCCTCGCCATCGATGCCGCCGCCGCGCGCGTCGACCCTGACGTGGTGGCGGTGGCCACCGCCGACGACCTGGCTGGGCTCGACCCGTGGCAAGGCGTGGTGGTGCGCGATCAGCCTCTGCTTGCCATCGGCAAGGTGCGCCACGCGGGCGAACCGGTGGCGGCTGTGGTGGCGCGCCATCCCGCCGCCGCCGCGCGTGCCGCCGGTCGCGTCGTGGTGCGCTGGCGCGTTCTGCCGCCCGTCCCGACCATCGCCGCCGCACTCGCCCCCGACGCACCGGCCCTGTTCGACCAAGGCCCGCCGCAACGGTTTCCCAAGGGCTCTGGCGCAGAGGCCTGGCGCGAGCCTGCGCGCAACGTACTTTGGCGCTTCCGCTTCCGGACGGGCGACCCCGAGGCCCTGTTTGGTCGCGCCGCGCACGTCTTCACAGACACCTACCGCTTCCCGCGCATGAGCCACCTGCCGATCGAACCTCTCTGCGCGGTGGCGCGCTGGGACGGCATGGGTGCAGAAGTTTGGTGCAACAACCAGGATCCGTTCCTGCTGCGGACGGATCTTGCACGCATCTTCAGCCTGCCGGAAGCCTCGATCCGCGTGCACGCCCTGCCGGCGGGGGCCGGGTTCGGGGCCAAGTCCTACCCGAAGCACGAAGCGCTCACGCTCCTCCTGTCGCGGCTTGCGCGTAGTCCCGTTCGGCTCGCGCTGACGTGGGACGAGATGATGCTGACCCTCTCGCAGCACGCCGCTGAGGTGACACTCACGACGGCCGTCTCCGCCGACGGCACCCTGCTCGCCCGCCGGGGCTTGCTTCGCCTGGACGGCGGCGCCTATGCGGATGCCTCCGTGATTGTCTGCGAGAAGGGGGCCTATCGCAGCCTGCCCGGGCCCTATCGTTGGCAGGCGGTGGAAAGTGTTGGCGAAGTCGTGCGCACCTCGACCATTCCGGCCGGGTCGTTCCGCGGCTTCGGCGGCCCGCAGGCTTGCTTCGCCGGAGAACGCCAGATCGATGCGATCGCGCGTCGTTTGCGTCTCGATCCGGTCGAGTTCCGCAAGCGCAACCTTCTCCGCCCAGGCGAGGAGCCGTGGCCGGGCGAGACGCCGATGGATTCGGACCTCGAGGATGGTCTCGCTGCCGTCGCCGGCCGCATCGGCTGGAGGGGGTCGCGCGCGCCGGGCCGGGGTCGTGGCGTGGCCGTCGGCATGAAGGACGGCGGCGGGTTCTCGCGCCGCAGCCTCGCTGTGGTCAAACTCGCGCGCGACGGCTCTGCCCTCGTTCTCTCAGGCATCGCCGATCTCGGCCAAGGCCCTGAACGGGTCGCAGCAGTGATCGTCTCCGAAGTACTGGGCATCGATCCTGCACGCGTGCGGCTTGCTCCCATCGACACCGACCGCACACCGCATGATCAGGGCACCCACGCCTCGGTCGGCGCGGCGATGGTCGGGCTCGCCATCCGACGCGCTGTCGAAGCGGTGCGCGCACGGCTGATTGCGCTTGCCGCTGAAGTGATTGACGAGGCCTCGGGCGACGTCGTGTTCGAGGCCGGCATGATCCGCCGTGGCAACGTCTCGCTTTCCGTTCCAGCGCTGTTCGACCGCGCCTTCGGCGCGCAGGGCAGCGAACTGATCGGCGAGGGCGAGGCGCGCAACCCGTTCGATGCGGAGGCACCCCTCGGCGCACGCTGCGGCTTCTGGATGCCGTCCTTCGCCGCTGCCGAGGTGTCGGTCGACGCTGACACAGGGCGCGTCGCGGTCGAACGCCTCGTCGTCGCGGGCGATGCCGGCCACGCCCTCGACCCCGAGGGCTGCCGTGCGCAGACCGAAGGTGGCGCGGTGCAGGGCTTGGCCCAGGCGTTGATCGAGGCGCTCGTCTTCGACGACGAGGGGCGCCTTGCGAACGGCACACCTCTGGCCTACCGCATGCCTTCAGTGCTCGACCTGCCGCGCGAGGTGGCGACAATCACGCTCGAGCACGGGCTCGGGCCAGGGCCGCACGGGGCGAAAGGGCTCGGGGAGCACGCGATCCTCGCTGTGGCGGCGGCGATCGCCAACGCGGTGGCCGACGCAACGGGGGCGGAATATTCCACGCTGCCCATCACGCCCGAGGATGTCGCAGCTACATCCGGCTCGGCAGACGGTGTTCAAGCCGGCTGAGCAGGCGGACAAGGGGCCAGAGCAGGAGCAGATAGATCAGAGCGGCGGCGACGAGAGGCGAGGCGTTGTAGGTGACGCTTTGCGCCTGACGTGCCTGGTAGAGAAGCTCCGGCATGGCGACGACCGAGGCGATCGAGGTGAGTTTCACCACCTCGAGCGTGTTCGAAACGAGGTCGGGCAGGACATTGCGCACCGCTTGCGGCAGGACGACCCAACCGAGGGTGTCGAGTGCGGAAAGGCCGCTCGATCGCGCAGCTTCCCACTGACCGCGCGGCACGCTGTCGATTCCCGCCCGCAGGATCTCGGCGTAGTAGGCGGAGCTGTTGAGCAGGAAGGCGACCGCGACCGAGCCGAGCGGCCCGAGCTCGAGCCCGGCGAAAGGTAGGCCTCCGTAGACGAACACCAGGAGGACGAGGGGAGGGAGCGCGCGGAAGAGGTCGACCCAGACGGCGAGCAGGAGGCGGGCGATGCGAACCGGGGTTAGAGACAACAGGGCAAGGAGCAGCCCTCCGGCCAGGCCGAGCGGCACGGCGATTGCGATCAGCAGCATCGTGTTCGCGAACCCCTGCAGCAGCAGCGCGCGTGCCGCCCACACCACCTCGACATTGAGGAAGCTGGAGACGAAGAGCTCCACGGCTCAGCGCCGCCAGGCAAAGCGACGCTCGATCCTGCGCGCCAGAAGCACCATGGGCGCGAACAGGACCAGGTAGGCGAGGGCACCGAGCGTCAGCGGCGAAGGATTGGACGAGAAGGACACACCGGCCGACGCCTGGGCGAGGATCTCCGAGACCGCGACCACGCTGCCAAGCGCCGTTCCCTTGGTGATGGCGATGGTGCGATTGGTGAGAGGCGCGATGGCGAGCCGGAGGGCCTGCGGTAGCACCACACAGCGCAGGGTGGCGAAGAAACCGAGGCCCGTCGAGCGTGCAGCCTCCCACTGGCCTCTCGGCACAGAGAGGATCCCCGCCCAGACGATCTCTTCGGCGAAAGCAGCCAGAACGAGGGCGAGCACGACCCAGGTGCAGACGAAACCCGATGGCGCAAATCCGAGGTTGGGCAGGCCGAAGTAGAGGAGGACGATCAGGACGAGGGGCGGAATGGCCCGGAACAGATCGACGAACAGCACGATCGCGAACGACAGCACGAGGCTGCCCAGGCTGCGCAGGACGGCGAGCAGCAAACCAAGGGCGAGCCCGCTTGCGATGATCAGCGCGGCGAGTTGCACGGTGAGCAGGAACCCGGCCGCGATGCTCGGCAAATACTCCGCTATCACGCGGAGATTGAGGAACGAGAAGAGAAAAAGCTCCCAGCCGGACATCGGCTCAGTGGCGTTCGAGCGATCGGAGAAAGGCACGCAACCGGTCGGACTTCGGCGCGCCGAACAGGCAGTCCGGCGGACCCTGCTCGATCACGCGTCCGCCGTCCATGAACAGGACCCGATCAGCCGCAGCGCGAGCGAACTCCATCTCGTGGCTGACGACGACCATGGTCATGCCGCCCTCGCGGAGCTGTCGCATCACCCGCAGCACACTGCCGACCAGTTCGGGATCAAGCGCAGAGGTCGGTTCGTCGAACAGCATGACGCGCGGCTCGAGTGCGACGGCGCGCGCAATTGCGACCCGCTGCTGCTGACCGCCCGAGAGCTGGGCGGGGTAGGCGTCCGCCTTGTCCGCCAGTCCGACACGGGCGAGGGCCGAACGCGCTCGTTCCTCCGCGTCGCGTCGCCTGAGCCCCACGACGCGGCGGAGGGCGAGTGCCACGTTCCCGAGGGCCGTCATGTGCGGATAGAGGTTGAAGGACTGGAACACCATGCCGATGCGCCTGCGCAACGCATTGATGTCCGTGCGGTGCGCGAGCACGTCGATCCCGTCGACGACGATATGACCCGACGTCGGTTCCTCGAGCCGGTTGAGGCAGCGCAACAGCGTCGATTTGCCGCTGCCCGACGGTCCGATGATGAACACGAGCTCGCGTTCGGCGACGACGAGATCGACTCCGTCGAGGACCTTGAGAGGGCCGAAACTCTTGTGGATCGCGCGCGCTTCGATGATCGGCCGGCTCAGCATCCGGCATTGGTCGGGGTCGCGTCGTAGCCGGGCAGGCCGGGCGGGCCAAAGCCTGGGAAAACGACGTTCTCCGCATCGTCCGGGCCGGGCTTGACGCCGAACCACTTCTCGGAGAGGGCGGCGATGGTGCCATCCTTCTTCAGGCATTCGATCGCGATTTCGAGCTGGCGGCGAAGCTCCACACTGTCCTTGCGCAGCGGCACGGACCAGTGCGCGCGTGTCTCCTTCAACACAAGGTCGGGCACAAAGAGCGGATTGCGCGTGGCGGCGAACTTGATGACGGTGTTGCCTGCGAGATTGGCGTATGCCCTGCCGGCGATCACCGCCTGCACGGCGTCGGTGTTGCTGTCATAGGCCTGCGCCGTGAAGCCGTAACGCTCGGCGTTTTGCCTGGCCCAGGTGTCGTAGATGCTGCCCTTGTTCACCGCGATGGTTTTGCCGCGCAGGTCGTCCAGAGAGCGCACCGGAGCAGATCCGCGGCGGATGCCGAACTGGTACTCCGTGAACAGGTAGCCTTCTGTAAACAGGAGGTTTTCGGCACGCTCCCGTGTCGCCGTCGTCGGTGCGCAGAGGAAGTCGTAGCGGCCGGCGTTCAGCGCGGCGATCAGCCCTGCGAAGGACCCGCCTTCGATGACGAGCTCGCGCCCCAGACGTTTGGCGACCGCCTGGAACAGGTCGATGTTGAAACCTTCCAGCCCGCCGCCGAGTTTCGGCATCGCGTGCGG
>CALBEG010000007.1 GCA_937927455.1 uncultured Elioraea sp.
CCGCTAGCAGGTCGATCAGCCGGTTGTCGATGTCGATGTTCACCCCGGCGATCCCCACATGGCCATCGAGCGTGGATGCGATTCGGTGCGGTGTTGCTCCACGGCCCCGCACATCGATGTCGAGCTCGAGGTCGCCGCCGACCCGGTAGGTGCGCGCATAGGCCGCAAGCAGGTCGCGCAGCGCCAGCGAGGGCCCCGAGAGTCGGAGCGCGACCTCGGGCTCTGCCTGCGCGGCGCCAACGATCATCCGCCCTGTTACCGGACCTCCGGGCAACGAGGCGCGCACAGGCTCGACCGCAAGATCCCCATTCCTAAGACGGATCGTGCCGGACACGTCGCGATAGGCGCTGCCAGCGAGACGAAGCTCGGCGAAGGCAAGGCGAAGGTCGGCATCCGCCGCACGCAGCGCTTCCAGCGGCAGGGGGTCGTCGGGAATCAGCCGGGCAGGTCGCTGCGCGGGGGAGGCGGGCCGCAGGGCGGGAACGGACGCGCGGCCCGAAGCCTCCGGCCGATCCTGCGGCAAGGCGGCGAGCAGGGCATCGAGGTCGACGAGACGGCTGGCAAGCGACCCGGAAACGGCAGGCCTGCCCTGGACCTGCACCGAAAGCGACCCCGTGAGATCGCTCTCGCCGAGACGGAGCGCAAGGTCACGCAGAGCAACGCGCCTCGCCCGGTCCGGTCCGGCAATGGCAGCGGCAAGGCTCGCGTCCTTGATCGCTGCCAGGGAGGTGCCGACCAGGGGCGAGAGCGCGGCAAGATCGGGCGCGTGCGCCTCCAGGCGGAGGTCCATTCGGGGAACGGAATGGAGATCGTGCAGTGCACCCGTCACCGCAAGGTTTGCCCCTGCGGCGCCGAGGCGAAGGGAAACCGGCCATGGCTTCGGCTCTGCCCCGGGAAACAAGGCAGCGAGCGGGCCGAACTCGCCCGCGACGGCGGCGGGCGTGCCGCTGCGCACCACCTCAGCGGCAAGCCTCGCAGGGGAGGCCGCGTCGGGAGCCGAAACCTCGAATGAGCGCAGCGCGAGCCCTGGCACGACGGAAGAGAGATCGGACGCTCCGGCCTTCAGGCTCACGCTGCGGATCTCCGGCAGGCCCAGCCCGCGATCGCGGGCCTGCAGCAACACCTCAAGAGAGCGCAGAGGCGGAAGGTCGGGGATCGCGGGCGCGGCGGCGGAAAGGCGCGCCAGGTCGGGCACACTCGCCCTGACGGCGAGGTCGTAGCCCCTTCCCGCCTGCGGCTCGGCGATGGTTCCCGTCACGCTGAGCTGAGCCTCCGCCAGCCGAAGGGTGACGTCGACGGGGAACGGGCTGCCGGCTTGAGGGGCGAGGAGTTGCCCAAGCGGTCCGGTGCTGCCGACCAGCCCGATGGTGACCCCGTCGAGGACCGCCTCCAGATCAACCCGGCTTGGTCGATCCACCGGCAGCGACGCCTCGAGGCGGGGGATGGCGAGCGTGGTCGTCCGCCCCGTCGCGCCGTCGCGGAAGGTGATGGTGCCCCTCTCGATGCGCAGCGTCTCGACGGCGACGGCAGGCACCGCGGCAGTCCCCTGGTCCTGCCGCTCTTTTCCCGGCGGCGGGGGAAAAGCTTCTGGGCTAGGCGCAGGCCGAAGCAGCCAGTTGGCTTGCCCCGCGCGGTCGGTCTCGAGCAGGATATCGGGCTCGATCAGCACAATGCGCTCGATCGCCACCTCGCGGCGCACAAGCGGCAGCAGGGCAAGCTTCACCTCAAGTGACGCGAACCGTGCCATGTCTGGCCGCGTGCCCCAGGGAGCGTTGGCGAAGCCCACATCCTCGGCGACCACCGTGGGCTGCAGCGAGGGTTTCAAGCGGATGGGCCCGCGCAGCGCGAGCTCGCGCCCCGTGGCGTCGCGCACCGCCTGGGCGATCCGGGGCTTCTGGGCCTCGGTATCGAGAGTGGCAATGACGAGGGCAAGCCCCGCAGCCGCGATCAGCACCAAGGCAGCAAGGCCCAATAGCAGCCAGCGGAGGATCTTCATCGGGTGCACTCCCTTGCCGCGCCGCACCCTAGCCCGGCGGAGAGGGGTCCGTCATGGCACACGCGCCGGTTTGATCGGCCGCTGTGCCTCGAACCCAAGGAGCCTAAAGGTCTCCTTCATGTGCTGCGGCAGCGGCGCTTCCACCACCAGCCGCCCGCCCTCGGGGTGCGCGATGGCCAGACGCCGCGCATGCAGATGCAGCATCTCGGCACACCCCGCCAGCATCGCCGCCGCGCCCCCGTACTTCGCATCGCCCAGGATCGGGCAGCCCAGGGCGACGCAATGGACGCGGAGTTGATGCGTGCGCCCCGTCAGCGGGGAGAGCTCGACCCAGGCCGCCCGCTTGCCGGCGTGATCGAGGACCCGGTAGTCGGTGACGGCGCGCGCCACCTTACCTTCCTCCCCGCTCCCCTCGTCCGCCACCGCCACACGCTCCCCGCGCGGCCCGGGGCGCTTGGCGAGGGGCGCATCCACCCTGCCCTCGCGCGGCGTGGGAACCCCGACCGTCACCGCCCAGTAGGTCTTCTCTGCATCGCGTGCGCGGAAGGCAGCCGCGAGACGCGAGGCGGCGGCAAGCGTGCGAGCGAGAACGAGAACCCCGGTGGTGTCGCGGTCGAGGCGATGGACGAGGCGCGGACGCTCCTCTGCTCCGAAACGAAGGACGTCGAGCAGGTGATCGACGCTGCGGCCAATCCCCGGCCCCCCCTGAACCGGCAGGCCGAAAGGCTTGTCGAGCACAAGCACGCTCGCATCGCTGTAAAGGACGCGCGCCTGCAGCTCCTTCGCCTCCCGCTCGTCGATCGGCGTCGCAGCTTGCTTCGACGCAAGCTGATCGGGCTCGGGCAGCGGCGGGATACGGACGGTCTGGCCCGGCACCAGCCTTGTGCCCGTCTGTACCCTCTTGCCATCCACCCTGACCTGGCCGGTGCGCAGGAGCTTGGCCAGCGCGCCGTGCGGGAGGTGCGGGAAGTGACGCCGAAACCAGCGATCGAGGCGGAGATCGGCCTCGTCCAGAGCGACAGTGCGTGTGCTGACGCCGCTCATGCCAGGGCACGGACGAGCGCGATACCGCCAGCGCAGGCGAAGACGCAGACGAGCACAGAGGTCAGCGCGTAGCCGAGCGCGATCAGGGGTTCGGCGCGCGAAAGAGTGACGACCTCCAGCGAAAAGGCGGAAAACGTGGTGAAGCCGCCAAGGAAACCGGTGATGACGAGGGGGCGGAGAAGCCCGTCCAACCCGCTGCGGGCGAGGAGTTCCGCGCTCAAGCCGATCAGGAAGCCGCCCAGCACGTTCACCCCGAACGTGGCCCACGCAATATGCAGGCCGAGCCAGGAGGTAACGGCAAGGCCGGTGAGGAAGCGGGCAAGGGAACCGACCGCGCCTCCGGCGGCGACGGCGGCGAGGGCAGAGGCGGAAACAGGCATCATCATCATGGTGCGGAACGCTTCTGCCTCAGCGCTCGCCAGCGCACCAGACGCGCCGCGATCTCCCCTTCCCCGCCGCGCTCCGATGGCTGATAGAGACTGCGCGGCTCCATCCCCTCTGGCCAATAGTCCTGGCCCGAAAAGGCCTCCGGCGCGTTATGGTCATAGTCGTAGCCCGCGCCATAGCCGAGTTCCGCCATGAGCCGCGTCGGCGCGTTGCGGATGTGGAGCGGCGGAGGCAGCGACCCAGTCTCCCGGGCGGCCCGCAGCGCTGCCCCCCAGGCGCGGTACGTGGCATTCGATTTTGGCGCGGTGGCGCAGTGGAGCACGGCCTGGGCAAGCGCAAGCTCCCCTTCCGGAGAACCAAGCCGCTCATACGCCTCCCAAGCAGCAAGCGCGGCCGCAAGGGCGGTGGGGTCGGCAAGGCCCACATCCTCCGTGGCGAAGCGCACGATTCGGCGGGCGATGTAGCGCGGGTCCTCCCCACCCGTGATCATACGCGCGAGCCAGTAGAGCGCTGCGTCCGGGTCAGAGCCCCGCATCGCCTTGTGCAGGGCGGAGATGAGGTTGAAATGCTCCTCGCGGTCGCGGTCGTAGAGGGGGGCGCGGCGCTCGAGCAGGTGCGCGAGCGCGACTGGATCGAGCGCCGGCGCGGCCGCGGGCAGGGCGAAGATCTGTTCAGCGAGGTTAAGCAGCGCCCGCGCATCCCCATCCGCCATCGCGCGCAGGGCAGCGCGCGCCTCAGCGTCCAGCGGCAGGGTGCGACCGAGCGTCGCTTCGGCGCGCGC
>CALBEG010000008.1 GCA_937927455.1 uncultured Elioraea sp.
TTCGGCTTCGTCTCCTCCGGGCTGCCGCTCGGCCAGGCGCTCGCCCCTGCGCCCTTGGGCCTGCTGATGGACCTCGATCTTGCGTGGGCGCTGTTCGTCGCCTGCGGTTTCGTGCTGGTCGCCGCCGTGTTGACCGTGCACGGCGCCCGCGCCGGCCACCGCGTCGTTCCGGCCCCGGCGGAATAGGCCTCCCAGAAGGTCATCCGGGGAGAGACCTAGAGGACGCGGTCATCCTCAACCGCGATCACATCGGCGCGGTCGTGAGCCGCGGCGGAGAGGCAGGCGTTCCTTGGGCGAGAGTCGGACGCGTGCGGTGAAGGACGGAAGAAGGAGGGTGAGGGGACTGGCTTCGACCAGCCCGTGTTCCTGCCACACTCTGCTCACGGTCGCCTCGCCGAAGGCCGGTCTGCCGCGTTCCTCGACGACGAGACCCGAAGCCGCAGTCGCGCGGAGCGCCGGCGATGGAGCGGTCCTTCGACAAGGCGAGCGCGCCGGCGTCGATCAGCACCGCGTTGCGCTTTGGTCGACGGGCGTTGACGCTTGCCGCCCGATCAGGTCCGCGATGCGCGGCACGGCCTTCAGGCCGGTGCCGGTCAACACCAGCACCGTTTCCTCGTCATCGGCCAAGGTTCCAGCGGCGCGCAGCGTGCGCCAGCCGGCGACAGCCGCGGCGCAGGTGGGTTCGACGAACAGCCCCCGCTCGGCGAGGGCGAACAGGGCGGAGACGATCTCCTGTTCGGAAACCGCGACCACGCCGCCGTGCGAGGCGCGCACAGCGCCCAGCACCTCGCGCAGCCTGAGCGGGCGCGCGATCGCTGTTCCCTCGGCGATGGTCGGGCGGATCTCGCAGGAGACCGGGTGATCGACGCCGGCGCGAAACGCGGCGGCAATCGGTGCGCACGCCTCCGGTTGCACGGCGAAGAGCCGGGGCAGGCGGTCGCTCGCCCCAGCACGGACGAGTTCGCTAAACCCGATGTCAAGGCCGAGGAGGATCGAGCCTGCCCCGGACGGCGCAACCACCGCCTGGGGCACGCGAAACCCGAGCTCTTCCCACAGTTCGTAGGCCAGCGTCTTGGTGCCCTGGAGGAAGAACGGATGCCAGTTGTGTGAGGCGTAAAAGATGTTCGCCGCCTGGCGCACGGCCTCGTCTGCGCAGTCCTGCCGCGTTCCGGGCACGCGCTCGACGGTGGCGCCGAACGCCTCCATCGGAACCGTCTTCGCCTGCGGCGTGGCTTCCGGCACGAGGATTTTCGCCCGCATGCCCCCCGCCGCGGCGTAGGCGGCGACCGCCGCTCCGCCATTGCCCGAGGAATCCTCCAGCACGTGCATGATTCCCTGGGCGCGCAGCCCAGAGAGCATCACCGAGGCACCGCGGTCCTTGAAGCTGCCGGTGGGCGAGACCCATTCGAGCTTGGCCAGAACGCGTGCCCCGTCGATCCGCGTCTCGATCAGCGGCGTGCATCCCTCGCCGAGGCTGATCGGAACCATCCCGGGCGGGAAGGGCAACGCAGCGGCGTAGCGCCAGAGCGAGCGGACCCCGCGCTCGATGTCGTCGCGGCCGATGCCGCCAAGGGGGGTCAGCAGCAGAGGCTGGCCGTCGTCGGAACGCCAGCGGGGCGGATCGAATGGAAAGGTCCGCCCGCTGCGCGGGTCGAGATAGGCGGGGGTCATGCGTAGGCAGGGTTGCTGAAGCGCGCGCCGGCGGCAAGCCTGGCTTGTTTCGATCTCGGAACATGATGGCCGCGCGGAGACGATGCTCATCGGGCGTGCCACCTCCGGCTCTGCCTCAGCCTGGAGGCGGCCCCAAGCCTGGCGCTTCGCCTGGCACGACGGATCTTCGCCCTGATCAAGGGTGCGCGCTGCCTGTTGCGCGGTGGGTGGCCCTGTGTTAGGCGCTCGCGCGCTCGTGGCGGCATCCCGCCGCCGGGCTTTGGCTTATGTGCGCCCGCCAAGCGGGCGAGTTCCTGTTGAGGGTCGCGGCCGGGTGGCGGAACCGAATCCGATCGTCGAGGACGTCGCGCAAGCCCTGCGCCTCGCGCGCGAGGCTCGTGCTGCGGTGGATGCGATTCCTTCGCGCTACGCGTCCGGGCTGATGGCGTTGGCGCGGGACGCCTACGAGAAGGGCGACGCCGGCATTCATGACCGCATTCTCGACGGGCTGGCGGCACTTGCGCGCGCGATCGAGACCAAGCCTTGGTTCCGTCGGCTGCTGGAAGATCCGCGTCTTCCCGCAGAACGGCAGCTTGCCCTGGTACTCGCCGCCCTCGACGACCCGCAGCATGGCATTTCCGTGCCGCGGGAGGTGCGCAACTTCGTCGGCGTGGTGGTGAAGAACCGGCGCGCCGCACTGCTCGAGCGTATCATCGCCGCCTACCGCGCTCTCGATGCGGAGCGCCGCGGTGAGGAGACGGCCGAGGTCGTCTCCGCAGTGCCGCTCGATGACACGCAGCGGGCGCAGATCCTTGCCGCTCTGAATCGCGCAGGCCATGCCCGTGTGCGGCTCGTTGAGCGCCTCGACCCGTCGATCCTTGGGGGCCTGGTCGTGAAGATCGGCTCCCGCCTCTACGACAGCTCGATCAGGAGCCGCCTGCAGCGGCTCGCGCATGCCATGAAAGGGGCCGCTTGAGATGGAGATCCGCCCGGCAGAGATTTCGCAGATCCTGAAGCAGCAGATCGAGAGTTTCGAGACCGAGGCGGACGTCGCCGAGGTCGGCCAGGTTTTGTCGGTCGGCGACGGCATCGCCCGTGTCTACGGCCTCGCCAATGTGATGGCGGGCGAGCTCGTGGAGTTTCCCGCCTCGGGCCTGAAGGGCATGGCGCTCAATCTCGAGGTAGACAATGTCGGCGTCGTCATCTTCGGAGATGACACGGCGATCCGCGAGGGCGATACTGTCCAGCGCACGCGCGCCATCGTCGACGTGCCCGTCGGCAAGGGCCTGCTCGGCCGCGTCGTCGACCCGCTCGGCAACCCGATCGACGGCAAGGGGCCGATCCAGGCGACCGAGCGTCGCATCGTCGACGTCAAGGCGCCGGGCATTGTGCCGCGCCGTTCCGTGCACGAACCGATGCAGACGGGAATCAAGGCGATCGACGCGCTGATCCCGATCGGCCGCGGCCAGCGCGAGCTGATCATCGGCGACCGCCAGACCGGCAAGACCGCGGTGATCGTCGACACCATCCTGAACCAGCGCAAGATCAACGCCAGCGGTGACGAGAGCCAGAAGCTCTATTGCATCTATGTCGCGATCGGGCAGAAGCGTTCCTCGGTGGCGCAGCTGATCAAGACGCTCGAGGAGTACGGGGCGCTCGAGTACACGATCGTGGTCGCCGCGACCGCCTCCGAACCCGCTCCGCTGCAGTATCTCGCGCCCTATGCAGGCTGCGCGATGGGCGAGTATTTCCGCGACAACGGCATGCATGCGGTGATCTTCTATGACGACCTCTCCAAGCAGGCCGTTGCCTACCGCCAGATGTCGCTCCTCCTGCGCCGTCCGCCCGGCCGCGAGGCCTATCCCGGCGACGTGTTCTACCTCCATTCCCGCTTGCTGGAGCGCGCAGCCAAGCTGAACAAGGAGAACGGTTCGGGCTCGCTGACCGCGCTGCCGGTGATCGAGACTCAGGCGGGCGATGTGTCCGCCTACATTCCGACCAACGTGATCTCGATCACGGACGGCCAGATCTTCCTCGAGACGGATCTGTTCTACAAGGGCATCCGCCCGGCGGTGAATGTCGGCATCTCGGTCAGCCGGGTGGGCTCCGCCGCGCAGATCAAGGCGATGAAGCAGGTGGCCGGGCGCATCAAGCTGGAGCTCGCGCAGTACCGCGAGATGGCCGCTTTCGCCCAGTTCGCCTCGGATCTCGACGCCGCGACCCAGCGCCTGCTTGCGCGCGGCTCGCGCCTGACCGAGCTTCTGAAGCAGCCGCAATACGATCCGATGCCGGTGGAGGAGCAGGTGGTGTCGATCTACGCCGGCACGCGCGGCTATCTTGATGCGATCAAGGTTTCGGATGTGAATCGTTTTGAGCGCCTGATGATGTCCGAGTTGCGCGCGCGGGCGCCAGAGATCCTGGAAGCGATCCGCACCGACAAGGAGATCAAGCCGCCGACCGAGGAGAAGCTGAAGGCCTTCCTCGACGCCTTCGCCAGAACCTTCTCCTGACCGGACTGGTTCGCGGCGCCGATCATGCCAAGCCTGAAGTCGCTCCGCACGCGGATCAACAGCGTCAAGTCGACGCGCAAGATCACGCAGGCGATGAAGATGGTGGCCGCGTCGAAGCTGAAGCGGGCGCAAATCCAGGCGCAGGCGGCGCGTCCCTATGCGGAGCGGATGGAACGCATGCTGGGCTCGCTCGCGGCTTCGGTGGCGGGACGTCCCGATCTGCCGCGGCTGCTCGTCGGCGCGGGCCGTGCAGATCGGCATCTGCTGATCGTGATGGCTGCCGACCGCGGCCTGTGCGGCGCGTTCAACTCAAGCCTGGTGCGGTTCGCGCGCACGCGGATCCGCACTCTGCTTGCCGAGGGCAAGCAGGTGCGCATCATCACGGTCGGGCGTCGCGCGCGCGACCTTCTGCGCCGCGACCACGGCAAGCTCATCGTTGACAGCGTGACCTTCATCGGCAAGCCGCGGATCGGGTTCGCCGACGCGCAGGCGATCGCCGGCAAGGTGCGCGGCCTGCTCGAAGAGGACGCGTTCGATGTCTGCGCGCTGATTTACAACCGCTTCAGGAGCGTGATCTCGCAAGTTCCGACGGAGCAGACGCTCATTCCGGCGGCGATCCCCGCGGCCGCGGAAGATGCGGCGGCGACCGGTCCGGTCGCGATCTACGAATACGAGCCGTCCGAGGAGGAGATCCTCGCCCGCCTCTTGCCCGAGAACCTCTCCGTGCAGATCTATCGTGCGCTTTTGGACAGCGCTGCCGGAGAGCAAGGGGCACGCATGGCGGCGATGGACAACGCCACGCGCAACGCGGGGCAGATGATCGCCAAGCTCACATTGGCCTACAACCGCCAGCGTCAGGCGAACATCACGAAGGAACTGATCGAGATCATTTCCGGCGCTGAGGCGGTGTGACGAGACCGCTTAGGGAGCCTGTGGGGACGGATCGAAAGGAGCGCGACGATGGCAACGAACAAGGTCGGAAGAGTGACGCAGGTGCTCGGCCCCGTCGTCGATGTGCGGTTCGACGGCGAACTTCCGACGATCTTGAGCGCCCTGCACACCCGCATCGGTGAGCGCACGCTGGTGCTGGAGGTTGCGCAGCATCTGGGCGAGAACACCGTGCGCGCCATCGCCATGGATTCGACGGACGGTCTCGTGCGCGGCAACGAGGTCGTCGATACGGGCGGGCCGATCACGGTTCCCGTCGGGCCCGAGACGCTCGGGCGCATTCTCAATGTGGTCGGCGAACCGATCGACGAACGAGGCCCCGTGCCGACGACAAGGCGCCTGCCCATTCACCGCGACGCGCCGAAGTTCGTCGAGCAGGCGACGGAGGCGCAGATCCTGGTCACCGGCATTAAGGTGATCGATCTGCTCGCCCCCTACCTGAAGGGTGGCAAGATCGGGCTGTTCGGCGGTGCCGGTGTCGGCAAGACCGTCACGATCATGGAACTGATCAACAACGTCGCCAAGAAGCACGGCGGCTTTTCGGTCTTTGCCGGCGTGGGCGAACGGACGCGCGAAGGCAACGATCTGTATCACGAGATGATCGAATCGGGCGTGATCAAGCTCGACGGTCCCGGCTCGAAAGCCGCTCTCGTCTACGGCCAGATGAACGAGCCGCCGGGAGCGCGCATGCGGGTTGGCCTCTCGGGCCTTACCATCGCTGAGTATTTCCGCGACGAGGAAGGGCAGGACGTGCTGCTCTTCATCGACAACATCTTCCGCTTCACCCAGGCGGGCTCCGAGGTGTCGGCGTTGCTCGGCCGCATCCCGTCGGCCGTAGGCTATCAGCCCACCCTGGCCACGGACATGGGCACCCTGCAGGAGCGAATCACGTCGACCAACAAGGGCTCGATCACTTCGGTGCAAGCGATCTACGTGCCCGCCGACGATCTCACCGATCCGGCGCCGGCGACGTCTTTCTCGCATTTGGACGCGACCACGGTGTTGTCGCGGCAGATCGCCGAGCTGGGCATTTACCCGGCGGTCGACCCGCTCGACTCGACGTCGCGCATTCTCGATCCGCGCATCGTCGGTAAAGAGCATTACGAGGTGGCGCGCCGCGTGCAGGAGGTGTTGCAGGGGTATAAGAACCTGCAGGACATCATCGCCATCCTGGGCATGGACGAGTTGTCGGAAGATGACAAACTCACCGTGGCGCGGGCGCGCAAGATCCAGCGTTTCCTCTCGCAGCCCTTCCACGTCGCCGAGGTGTTTACCGGCCGCGCCGGCGTCCTCGTCAGCCTCGAGGAC
>CALBEG010000009.1 GCA_937927455.1 uncultured Elioraea sp.
GCGAAGCGGGTGCGGATGAAGCCGCAGAACCTGCTTGCCGGCCTGCCGCTGCTGGCGGCGGGGGAGGCGGCATGACGGCGCATCCGGACAGCGTGACGGTGCCAATCGGCGTGGTGGTGGAGCGCCGGCGCGGCGTGACGCCCTGGGCGGAGTGGGTCTGGCGTCCCGTCGCCGTGCTGCTCGACCTGCCGGACGCCGCGCCCTGGACGCTGCTGCGCGACGAGGGCGAGGCCGCGCTGTTCTACGCCGGCAGCGCCGACATCACCCTGTTCCCGACCGACACCGACAACTACCGCCACACCCTGCAGCAGGAGCCGCCGCTCCTGTGGGTGGTGCTGCGCCCCGATCCCTCGGCGCCGGTCGGGTGGAAACTGCAGGCGGTGACGGTGGATGCCGGGGAGGCCGAGATCTACGGCGACTCGCCGACCGACCTCCTGGAGCCGCTGCCGCTGCCGGCACCGCTCGTCGGTCTGCTCGAGGACTACGTCGCCCGCCACCACAAGGAGCGCATCTTCCACAAGCGCAAGCGCGACCGGGCGGACCCGGAGGCGCTGGCGCAGCGCCGGCCTGCCGGGGCGGAGGAAGGCGAATGAGCGGGGAGGGGGAGCGCGAGGGCTTCCTCGCCCGCTGGTCCCGCCGCAAGCGCGCGGTGCAGGCCGGGGAGGCGGCGGAGCAGGCCGCCCCCGCCGCGCCCGCGGCCGCGACGCGCGACGCGCCGGACGTGCCGCCGGCGGCGACAGAGGAGCCGGAGTTCGACCTTTCCTCCCTGCCGAAGATCGAGGATCTGACGGCCGAATCGGATCTGAAGCCGTTTTTCGCCAAGGGCGTGCCGACGGCGCTGCGGCAGGCGGCGCTGAGCCGGATCTGGAGCCTCGACCCGGCAATCCGCGACTTCGTCGGCCCCGCGGACTACGCGTGGGATTTCAACGCCCCGGACGGCGTGCCCGGATTCGGCTTCGACCTCCCGGAGGAGGCGAAGGCGCTGGCGAAGCGTCTTCTCGGGGTGGACCGGGAGGAACAGGAGCAGGCGGAGCGCGCCGCCGCGGCGGCGGCGGAACAGCCGCCGGCCGAAGGCGCCACGCCCGGCCTGCCGACGGCTGCCGCCGCAGCGCCCGAGGCCGCCGCGCCGCCGCCCGCCTTCCTGCCGCCCGGCGTGGCGGCGCCCGCCCTGCCGCCGGACGCGGCGGGGTCGGCCGCGGCGCCGGAGCCTGCGCCCGCGCCGCCGCCGCGCCGCCGCCACGGATCGGCCCTGCCGGTGTGAGGGGGCTTGCGGAAAGCCGAGTATCGGGCTTTGGTATGTCACGAAAAGATGACGCCTCGGCCGCGGCCGGTGGCCGGGGCGATACAGACGGACGGAGGGCAGGGGCGATGAACGTCCCGCTTGCGGCTGCGGAGGGACGCCAGGTTGATCCGCTCGATCTCGAGCGCGCTCGGCTGTTTGCCCTTCTCGGCCGGCTGATGGCCGGTCCGCCGGATGCGGGGCTGCTCGGGCGGCTGGCGGCGCTCGGCGGCGGCGGGCCGCTTGGGGAGGCCTTCGCCGGCCTGGCCACGGCGGCGCGCCAGACCGACGCGGAGTCCGCCGACCGCGAGTTCTTCGACCTGTTCATCGGCGTCGGGCGCGGCGAGCTGCTGCCCTTCGGCTCCTATTACCTGACGGGCTTCCTGCACGAGCGGCCGCTGGCCGAGCTGCGGGGGGATCTGGCGCGGCTCGGCATCGAGCGGGCACCCGGCGTGAGCGAGCCCGAGGACCACATCGCCTTCGTCTGCGAGACCTTCGCCGGCCTGCTGGCGGGCGCCTTCCCGGCGCTGCCCGCGGAGGCCGGCGCCTTCTTCGCGCGGCACATCAAGCCATGGGCCGGGCGGTTCTTCGCCGATCTGGAGGCGGCCGAGGCGGCGCGGTTCTACCGCGCGGTCGGCCGGCTGGGGCGGCTTGCGGTGGAGATCGAGTCGGCAGCCGCCGAGCTGCCGGGGTGATGATTCGGTGGGAGTGCAGGACATGAGCAACGAGAACGACAGGGGCCGTGGGGAGCGGCGGGGGTTCCTGAAGGCGCTGGGGCTCGGCGTCGGCGTCGCCGCCGCCGCGACGGCGCCGGCGGTGGCGCAGACCGCAACCGCCCGCAAGGAGACGACGCAGGAGCGCACGGCCGCGCGCTACCAGCCGAACTCGCCGCATGTGCAGGCGTTCTACCGCACGAACCGCGGCGGCTGAGACCGGGGAGGAACGACGATGCTGATCAAGCGCAGCGACGCGACGGCGGCCCGCAGCCGCCTTGCCTCGGCCTACCAGGGCCTGTCCTCCGGCGGGCTGGACCGCCGGGCCTTCCTCCGCAATGCCGGCATCGGCGCGACGGGGCTCGCCGCCCTCGGCGCCATGCCGCTCACGGTGGCGCGCCAGGCGGAAGCCGGGCCGATGGACCACGCGGCGCCGGTGCAGCGGATCAAGAACCTCTGCACCCACTGCTCGGTTGGCTGCACGGTGGTGGCAGAGGTGCAGAACGGCGTGTGGGTCGGCCAGGAGCCGGCGTGGGAAAGCCCGATCAACCGCGGCACGCACTGCGCCAAGGGCGCCTCGGTGCGCGAGCTGGTGCACGGCGACCGCCGCATCCGCTACCCGATGAAGCTGGCGAACGGCCAGTGGCAGCGCATCACCTGGGACCAGGCGGTGAACGAGATCGCCGACCGCATGATGGCGGTGCGCGCGGCGTCCGGCCCTGAGTCGGTCTACTTCCTCGGCAGCGCCAAGTTCTCCAACGAGGGCGCCTACCTGTTCCGCAAGCTCGCGGCCTTCTGGGGCACGAACAGCGTGGATCACCAGGCGCGCATCTGCCACTCGACGACGGTGGCGGGCGTTGCCAACACCTGGGGCTACGGCGCGCAGACCAACTCCTACAACGACATCCGCAACGCCAAGACGGTGCTGTTCATCGGCAGCAACGCGGCCGAGGCGCACCCGGTGTCGCTGCAGCACGTGCTGTCGGGCAAGGAGAAGAACCGCGCCAATGTGATCGTGGCGGACCCGCGCTTCACCCGCACGGCCGCGCATGCGACGGAGTACATCCGCTTCCGCCCGGGCACGGACATCCCGCTGACCTGGGGCATCCTCTGGCACATCTTCGAGAACGGCTGGGAGGACCGCGAGTTCATCCGGAGCCGGGTCTACGGCATGGACGAGGTCCGCGCCGAGGTGGCGAAGTGGAACCCGGCCGAGGTGGAGCGGGTGACGGGCGTGCCCGGCGCGCAGCTGCGCGAGGTGGCGCGCAAGTTCGCGACCGAGAAGCCGGCGACGCTCGTGTGGTGCATGGGCGCCACCCAGAAGACGGTCGGCACCGCCAATGTCCGCGCCTTCTCGATCCTGCTGCTGGCGACCGGCAATGTCGGCGGCCCGGGCAACGGCGCCAACATCTTCCGCGGCCACTGCAACGTGCAGGGCGCGACGGACTTCGGCCTGGACGTGGCGAACCTGCCGGCCTACTACGGCGTGGACGAGACGGCGTGGCGCCATTGGAGCCGCGTCTGGGGTGTCTCCTACGAGAGCATGGTCGCGCGGTTCGAGAGCCCGCAGTTCATGACCATGCCGGGCATCCCGTCCACCCGCTACTTCGACGCGGCGACGGCCGAGGTGAACCCGCAGACGGGCATCGCGCAGCGTGACCGGCTGAAGGCGATGATCGTGTTCGGCCACGGCGGCAACACGATCACCCGCATGCCGGAGGCGGTGCGCGGCCTCGAGGCGCTCGACCTGCTGGTAGTGGCGGACCCGCACCCGACGACCTTCGCGGTGCTGTCCAACCGGCGGGAGAACACCTACCTGCTGCCGATCTGCACGCAGTTCGAGTGCTCGGGCAGCCGCACGGCGTCCAACCGCTCGGTGCAGTGGGGCGAGCAGATCGTAGAGCCGATCTTCGAGAGCAAGACGGACTATGAGGTGATCTATCGCTTGGCCGAGAAGCTCGGTTTTGCGAACGAGATGTTTAAGAGCATCACCGTTCGCAGCAAGGTTCCCGAGCCGGAGAGCGTGCTGCGCGAGATCAACCGCGGCGCCTGGTCGACCGGCTACACGGGCATCTCGCCGGAACGCCTAAAGGCGCACCTCAAGCACCAGCGTCATTTCGACCTGGTCACGCTGCGCGCGGGGCCTGAGGCGCCGGCCGAAGTGCGCGGAGATTATTACGGCCTGCCCTGGCCGTGCTGGGGCACGCCGGAGATCCGCCACCCCGGCACGCACATCCTCTACAACACGCACCTGCACGTGAAGGACGGTGGCGGAACATTCCGTGCGCGGTTTGGTGTTGAGCGCAACGGCGTGAGCCTGCTCGCCGAGGGGTCGTACTCCAAGGGTTCCGAGATCCAGGACGGCTACCCCGAGTTCACCATGGCGGTGCTGAAGCGGCTCGGTTGGGACAAGGACCTCACCGCCGAGGAGCGGGCGGTGATCGAGCGGATCGGCGGCAACAACGTCGATCGCGTCTCTTGGGCGACCGACCTCTCGGGCGGCATCATCCGGGTGGCGCTTGAGCACGGTTGCTCGCCTTTCGGCAATGCCAAGGCGCGCGCGCTCGCTTGGAACCTGCCCGACCCGATTCCTGTGCACCGGGAGCCGATCTACAGCCCCAGGCCCGATTTGGTGGCGAAATACCCGACGCGCGACAACTTCATGGCGCACCGCGTCATCAACTACGGGCGCACTGTGCAACAACTCGCTGTGGACAGGAATGTCGCCCGCGACTTCCCGATCGTGCTCACTTCAGGCCGCCTCGTCGAATATGAGGGAGGCGGCGAGGAGACGCGGTCGAACAAGTGGCTGGCCGAGCTTCAGCAGGACATGTTCGTTGAGATCAACCCGCAGGATGCGGCCGAGCGCGGCATTCGCGACGGGCAGTGGGTTCTGGTCTGGGGGCCGGAAATGCCAAAAGGTAAGGTGTGTCGGATGAAGGCCCTGGTGACCGAACGTGTCGGCAAGGGGGTGGCGTTCATGCCATTCCATTTCGCTGGCTGGTTCATGAGCGAGGATCAGCGCGGCAAGTATCCCGCCGGCACCGACCCGATCGTGCTCGGCGAAAGCGCGAACACAGTGACCACCTACGGCTTCGATCCTGTCACCTCGATGCAGGAGACGAAGTGCACGCTGTGCCAGATCCGCGCGGCGTGACGGAGCTCAGGGAGGAGTGGCAACAATGGCCCGGATGAAGTTCCTCTGCGACGCGGATCGCTGCATTGAGTGCAACGCCTGCGTCACGGCCTGCAAAAACGAGCACGAGGTGCCCTGGGGCATCAACCGTCGGCGTGTCGTCACGATCAACGACGGCAAGCCGGGGGAGCGGTCGATCTCCATGGCGTGCATGCACTGCACAGACGCACCGTGCGCCGCGGTCTGCCCGGTGGATTGCTTCTACACCACGGCAGATGGCGTGGTGCTGCATTCGAAGGACCTCTGCATCGGGTGCGGATACTGCTTCTACGCCTGCCCGTTCGGCGCGCCGCAGTACCCTCGCCTCGGCAACTTCGGCAGCCGCGGCAAAATGGACAAGTGCACCTACTGCGCCGGCGGCCCTGAGGCGGACAACACGCCGGCGGAGTATGCCAAATACGGCTCGAACCGCCTCGCCGAAGGCAAGTTGCCGGCCTGCGCCGAGATGTGCTCGACCAAGGCGCTGCTCGCCGGCGACGGCGACATCATCGCTCAGATCTATGCCGAGCGCGTGTCCACACGCGGCTACGGCTCGGGTGCCTGGGGATGGCGCACGGCCTACAAGGACATGGTGGCGGGCTGATCAGCCCATAGCGCGGCGGGAGCCTCGGCTTCCGCCGCTCCCATACGACGCGGGAGGAATGACCGCATGAACCGCTTCACGCTCAAGCTTCGCGCCCTCCTGGCAGCCTTCGTGATCTGCCTAGGCGCGGCAACACTCGGCGCACCCAACGCGTTGGCCCAGAGCGCGCCACCGGCTGCGCCTGCAGCGGCGCACGAAGAGGTGCTGTTCCGCTACCTGCAGACACAGGGATCGGGGAACCTCGTGGGGCGCGTCACCATCCCCGACCAAAAGGCGGCCACCCTCATCCAACCGCGTGGCCGCGAGTTTCAGGACATCTGGCGTGGCCCGATGAAGTGGATCGCCGCCGCCTCCATCATCGGCATGATTGTGCTGGTGGGCATCTTCTACGCAGTGAAAGGGCCGATCCGCACGACATCCGGCTATGCCGGGCGGTTGATCCAGAGGTTCCGCAGCATCGATGTGTTCGCGCACTGGCTGACGGCGGGCAGCTTTGTCCTCCTCGCGATCACGGGACTGAACATCACCTTCGGACGATACCTGCTCCTGCCTCTGATCGGTCCGGAAGCGTTCACCGCCTGGTCGGAGGCGGCAAAGGTTGCGCACAACTTCCTCGGGTTTCCGTTCACCCTCGGCGTGCTTCTGATGTTCGTCCTGTTCCTGAAGGACAACATCTTCGACAAGACCGACCTCCGCTGGTTCGCGCAAGGCGGTGGCATGATCGGCCACGCCCATCCCCCCGCACGCAAGTTCAACGGCGGCCAGAAGATCGTCTACTGGGCGACCGTCTTCGGCGGCGGAGCGCTTGCCGTCACCGGCTTCGTCCTGATGTTCCCGTTCCAGATCGTGACGTCGATCGACGGGATGCAACTGACGGCACAGCTGCACGGCATCATCGCCTTCCTCATGATCGCTCTGATCATCGGCCACATCTACCTCGGCTCGATCGGCATGGAGGGAGCGTTCAGTGCGATGTGGTCTGGAAAGGTCGATCTCAATTGGGCCAAGGAGCACCATCCGCTCTGGGTGGAAGAGATGATGAACCCCACGCGCAAGGACTCCTCCCTGCCAACCGGCGCGAAAGGGGCGGGTGCGGACTGATCGCGTCCCGCCATTCGTCGCCTCTCAGCACGTATGCCGGCGGGATGAATCCCGCCGGCCCTTTGTTTCGGCGATGATCCTCTTCGGCATCACCGGCTGGTCGGGCTCCGGCAAGACCACACTGCTCGTCCGCCTCATCCCGGCCTTGGTCGCGCGGGGCCTGCGCGTCTCCACCATCAAGCACGCTCACCACGCGTTTGACGTCGACCAGCCCGGCAAAGACAGCTATGAACACCGCCGCGCCGGAGCGACCGAGGTGCTGGTCGCCTCGGCCAACCGCTGGGCGTTGATGCACGAGTTGCGCGGCGCGCCCGAGCCCTCGCTCGCCGACCTCGTCGCGCGCCTCTCCCCCGTCGATCTCGTCCTCGTCGAGGGGTTCAAGCGCAGCCCGCATCCGAAGCTCGAGGTTTGGCGTGCAGCAACCGGCAAGCCTCCTCTGTTTCCCGAAGATGCGATGATCCGCGCCGTCGCCTCGGACGGGCCAGTGCCGGGCTGCGACCGCCCCGTGCTTTCCCTCGATGAGGTGGACGCGATCGCCGACTTCATCGTCCGCTCTGCGGGTCTTGTCGCGCGGACACGCGCGGTCGGCTAAGCCTGTGGCGCAACTCTCCGACGACTGTTTTGCCTTCGGCGGCGCCCTGATGTCGGTTGACGCCGCGCTGGCGGCGTTGCGCGAGCGTCTCGTTCCACTCACTGGGCAGGAGACCGCGCCCCTGCGCGAAGCGGTGGGAAGGATTCTCGCCGAGGACTTGATCGCCCCGATCGACCTGCCGCCCTTCGCCAATTCGGCGGTGGACGGCTATGCCGTGCGTCACGCTGACCTTGCGCCCGATGGCGACACTGTGCTGCCGGTGACGGGCCGGGTGCCGGCGGGTGGCACGCTCGGCCGGCCGCTGCGCGCGGGAGAGGCGATCCGAATCTTCACTGGCGCGCCGATGCCTGAGGGCGCGGACACGGTGATGATGCAGGAGGATGCGCAAGCCCTGCCTGATGGGCGGGTGCGCCTGCCGCCCGGCCTCAAGAGGGGGGCAAATGCGCGTGCTGCCGGCGAGGACGTGGCGAAGGGGTCGGTAGCGCTTGTGCGTGGCACCATCCTTCGCCCGCAGGATGTCGGCATGGCGGCCGCCTTGGGCTTCGCCGCCTTGCCGGTGTACACGCGGCTTCGGGTCGCGGTGTTCTCGACCGGCGACGAACTTGCCGAGCCGGGCACTTCGCTGTCCGCCCAGAAGGTTTTCGACAGCAACCGCTTTACCCTGCAGGCAGCCCTTGCCCGCCTTGGTTTCGCGGTGAGCGACCTCGGCATTCTGCCTGATCGGCGCGAGGCAGTGGCGCGTGCCCTCGCCACCGCCGGCGAGACTCACGACCTGATCCTGACCTCGGGCGGGGTGTCCACCGGCGAGGAGGATCACGTGAAGGCCGCGGTCGAGGCGGCGGGAAGGCTCGATTTCTGGCGGCTTGCGATCAAACCGGGCCGCCCCGTTGCGCTCGGCCAGGTGGGACGCGCCGCGTTCGCCGGGCTTCCCGGCAACCCGGCGGCCGTGGTCGTTACCTTCATCCATGTCGCGAGGCCGCTTGCCCTGCTCCTCGCAGGCGCCACGCCGAGGCCGCCCCTGCGCTTTCCCGTTCGCAGCGCCTTCCAGTACCGCAAGAAGGCAGGGCGGCGCGAATACGTGCGCGTCAGTGTCGCCACGGCCCAGGACGGGCTGCTGGAGGCGCGCAACTACCCTCGCGAGGGCGCGGGGCTGATCTCCTCCCTCACCCGCACCGACGGGCTCGTCGAACTCGCAGAAACCCAGACCGATCTCGCCCCCGGCGAGATGGTCGCCTTCATCCCCTGGAGCGAGATCCTCTAAGGCTCAGAGCCGCACGGCCGAGGTGGTGAACGCGGCGTCGACGGTCTGCTGGAAGCGTGTATCCAGCACATAGGCCGAGCCGATTGCGATCACGATCGCGGTCAAGATGGCAACCAGGAA
>CALBEG010000010.1 GCA_937927455.1 uncultured Elioraea sp.
GCCAGCATGAGCGACGGGCGCTGCATCAGCGCTCGCGCGATGGCAACACGCTGCTGCTGGCCACCCGAAAGGTGCTCAACCCTCACGAAGGCCTTGTCGACAAGACCGAGCTCCTCGAGCAGCGCCATCGCTTCAAGTTGATCACGGAACGAAAACGTGCCGGTCCACGACCTCCAGAACGGCACGCTGTTCAGGCGGCCAGTCAAAACGTTGGTCAGAGCATCAAGCCGAGGGACGAGGTTGAATTGCTGGAAGATCATTCCTGCCTGAGAACGCCAGCGATAGAGAGCCCTCCCCTTTAGCCGACTGACGTCACGCCCCTCCGCCAAAATGCGGCCTGAGGAGACAGGCGCGAGGCGGTTGATGGCACGAAGCAAGGTCGACTTGCCTGCACCCGATGGCCCAATGATTGCAACGAACTCCCCTTTGCGCACGGCGAACGAAACACCGTCCACCGCCGTGACCGTGCCGAAGCGCACGCAGACATCGTCGAGGACGAGCGCATGCGCCGCCTCAACCTCAGAAACCTCCGCCATAAGCGAACCTTACGCCGCGCTCGTTTTGAGCACGTGAAGAAAAATTGAACTTTTTTTGTCATGATATCGGGGGGTGGCGGCAGACCGCGCCGCGACCAGCGGGAGGGCTCCGCGCCATCTTCCAGGTCGCGCGCACCAAGGCGCTGTCGCGTGAGCTGCGGGCCGAACGCGGCCACCGGACCTCGGCGGGCCAGGCCGGGCAGGGGGCCGTCTGGAGCCTGTGCGACGGGCGGTTCGCGGCCTTGGCGGATGGCGGCGGCAACGCCGACCTCGCGCGGATGATCGACCGCACGAGCGTCCGGCCGCCCGGGGGTCCCGCCTGCAGCGCACCGCCCGAAGCCGTGGTGTCACGCAGCCTGACCTGCCGTTGCAACCGGTTTCCCTCCACGGAAAAGCGGCCATGGCACCGTCAGTGAATGCGGCGCGAGCGGAACGGGAAGGCCGGCCGGCGCGAGGGTTCCTCTCCGACCGGCCCAGCCTGGTGCAGGATCATGCGCCACACCCCGTCCTCCAACCGGAAGCCATTGACGCAGGCAAGCAGCGCCCCCTCCACGCGCTCGTGGCAAACGACGAAGGCAACGTCACCGTGCAGCAGCGGCTCCGGATCCTCGCAGTCCAACTGCGGCGCCTCCGGATTGGCGAGGATGGCGGCGAAGGAGGCGAGGATCTCCTCGCGCGTGGTCAGCGGGTTCCAGCCAGGATGGACGCAGACGACAGGCGCCTCGGCCGACCAGAGCCGCTCCATGGCCGCAGCATCGCGCGCGTTGAACGCCTCGTAGAAGGCCTGGTTGGCGCCGAGCACCGCATCCGCGGCCAGCGCAGCGGGCGGCACCCCGGCGCGACGGGTCGTCATGCCTCGCCGATCCCCTCGCTCGATCCAGCTGCGCGCGCAGGTGATGCCATCCCCGTTGCGGTCCGTTCCGGTCCGTCTCAGGGTTGTAGCAGCCGAAACCCGTGGTGCACCATGACCGGCTCAGAACCGACCGTCGTTGACGAGGACGAGCCGCCCGACCACCGCCCCGGATTTCAGACGCTCAAGCGCCGCATTCGCCTCCCCAAGCGGTGTTGTTGCGATCGGGATCGGAGGCAGCCTGCCCGCCCGAGCCAGCGCAACCACCTCCCTCAGCTCCTTCGGATTGCCGACGTAACCCCCACGCACGGTCAACGCCCGGGTGGCCATGATCGGCAGAGGCAGCGAGAGGTCCCCGCCATAGAGCCCGACCAGGACGAGGGTTCCACCCTTGCGCAAGGATGCGAAGCCGGCGCAGGCGGTGACCCCCGCCCCGACCAGGTCGATCACGGCCTCTACGGCGCCGCCGCAGGCCGCGGTGATCCGACGCGCCACCTCCTCCGGCGTCCCTGCCCCGTCGATCACCCCGGTCGCGCCGGCGGCGGCGGCCGCCTCGCGCTTGCGGGGGTCGAGATCGACCACGACGATGCAGCGATGCCCGAGCGCCCGCGCAATGGCGATCGCACTCAGCCCGAGCCCGCCGGCACCGAACAGCACCAGGGGCTCCTCAGCCGGCAGCGGCATCACCTTTCGAATGGCGGCATAGACCGTGAGCCCCGAACAGGCGTAGGTCGCGGCGAGTGCTGGGTCGAGCCCGTCGATGGCGACGAGGTGGCGCGGCTCCGGCACCAGGATGTGGGTGGCGTAGCCGCCATGGCGATAGACGCCGAGCGAGCGGGGGGCGAGGCACAGATTGTCCTCCTCCGCCCGGCAGCGCGCGCAGCTGCCGCAACCGACCCAGGGAAACACGAGACGAACATCGCCAACCTCGAGGCCAGATCCCGCTGCCTCGGGTCCCATCGCCACCACCCGCCCCACCACCTCGTGCCCCATGGCGAGAGGCAGCGTCACCCCGCGGTCCTTCAACGTCAGCACCTTGCCGACGCCGAGGTCGTAATAGCCGTCCCAAATGTGCAGGTCGGAGTGGCAGACGCCGCAGTGCGTCACCTCAAGCAGCACCTCGCGCCCGCTCGGTTCGGGTGAGGGCAAGTCGAGCGGAACGAGCGGCTTGCCATTCTCCACCAGCGCCATCGCGCGCATCGCTCGCCTCTCCCCATCAATTCGACCTTTGCCCGATCGGACCCTTGGCCGCGCAGCGGGTCAAGCCCGCCTTCCCGGCCGAGGGGAACGCGTGGCATGGTGCAGCGCACATGAAGGACCATCCGCTCCGCACGTCGATCAACGACGAGCTGCACGCGCGCCCCCACCTTCGGCTGACCGCACCGGCCGTGCTGTCGCACGTCGTGCTGATGGCGCAGGAAACCGACGCCGAGCGCGATCGCCGCGGCTTCGCCGATCTCTGCCGCGAACATGGATCCGCTCCACCTGCGGAAGGGGCACGCCATCACGTCGTGCCGCTGCTCGGTCGCCTGGTGCGCTGGGAACGGCACGGCGAATTCCAGTCCATCACCGTGCTTGCCGATGCCGCTGCCGATCTCAACCTGCGCGAATGGTCGGCCTTCACCCCGCCGCTCGCGCGCTGGGTTGAGGCGCTTGCCGGGGAGCGGCTGACGGCGGTGCATCTCAAGATCCTGCCTGGGGTAGCGTCTGCCCCGCCGAACGATGCCTTCGCGGGCGAGGTGGTGGGCTCGACGGTGGGCGACGGCGATGGCGTGGTGTTCGCCGACTTCCGCATTCGCGAGGACGGCTTCACGCGCATGCTGCTTTATGCGCATCGCCTCACGCCCGGCCGGCTTGGGCGGATGGCGCAGCGCCTCGTCGAGATCGAGACCTACCGCATGGCGGCTTTGCTCGGCCTGCCGCCGGCCCGTGCCGCCATTCCCCGGCTCAGCGCGTTCGAAAAACGCCTTGATGCGATCGTCTCGGCGACCAGCGCCTCGGCCGAGGACGATGCGCTCCTGCTCGACCGTCTCACCGCGCTGGCCGCCGAAGCCGAGGCGCTCGCCGCCGCCAATCGCTTCCGCTTCGCCGCCACCGAGGCTTACGGCGCTCTGGTGGCGAACAGGATCCAGGAGCTGCACGAGGGCCGGGTCGAGGGCTTACAGATGCTGGGCACTTTCCTCGAGCGACGGTTCCAGCCGGGCTTGCGCACTTGCTCGGCGGTCGCGCGGCGCGAGCGGATCCTGCTCGATGGGCTGAACCGCGCCGCCGGCATGTTGCGCACGCGAGTCGAGGTGCGACTCGCCGCGCAGAACCGCGACCTGCTGCGCGCCATGGACCGCCGCGCGCGGCTGCAACTTCGGCTGTCCCAGGCGGTGGAGGGGCTCTCCATCTTCGCCATCTCGTATTATGCCGTCTCTCTGCTCAAGCTCGCCCTGCAGGGGCTGCCCGGGCTGCGCATCCTGCCCGAGCACATGGATGAGGTGCTGGTGGCACTCGCCGTGCCGCTGGTCGCTGGTGCGGTGTGGCTGAACGTGCGCCGGCTCCGGCACAAGCTGCGCGGCGCC
>CALBEG010000011.1 GCA_937927455.1 uncultured Elioraea sp.
TCAGTGCACGCTGAGGGGGATCATCTCGTGCTGCACGATTGCCGCTTCCGCCAGCGGCCGATTCGGCGCGAGCCCGATCTGCTGCCCGTCGGCGGAGAAGATCGCATAGGCCGTCTGCCCATTGACGATCACCGGGCGCACATAGGCGAGTCCGCCCACGCCGAGGGCGGCGAGCTGCTCCGGGGTGGGGATGGGGAGGTTGCGGACCGCTTGCTTTTCCTTCTGCGTGTTCATCGCATCATCCTTCCGCGCGCCATGATGGCCGCGCCTTGGTTGCCGGTCCCTTGACGAGCCCCGGCGGGCTCATGGTTCGGCCGCTCAGACGCCCTCTGCCGGCCGCGGGGTGATCCGGATCGGCTTCACCCGGCTCTCTGGCTGCGGGCGTACGAGGTCGATATGCAACAGGCCATTGTCCAGCCACGCGCCTTTCACCTCGATGCCTTCGGCGAGCACAAAGGTGCGCTGAAATTGCCGCGCGGCGATACCGCGGTGCAGGAACACCCGGTTCTGCCCCTCGTCGGCCTGCTTGCCGCGGATCACGAGCTGGCTATCTTCCAGCGTGATCGCGAGATCGTCCATCGTGAACCCGGCCACCGCCAGCGTGATGCGCAGGCTGTTCGGCCCCGTCTGCTCGATGTTGTACGGCGGGTAGGTGTCGCCCCCGTTCTTCGAGAGGCGTTCGAGCATCTGCTCCAGATGATCGAACCCCAAGAAGAGCGGGCTGCCGCAGGGGAAGGTGCGGGACACGGATCTGCCTCCTCGTTGCGAGCGGGCCTGGCGCGCAGGGCCCCGAAGGCACCCCGCGCGTCACAGGACATGGGAAGATGGTCCGGGCATTGCAAGTGAGGGGTGCACCAGGGCAAAGGCGCCTGCCGTTGCGAGGCCGCTGCGTCGACGCTACCTCTCGGCGACCATGGACGACAGCCTAGCCACCGCGGTCGCTGACGCCCCGCCCTTCCCGATCCTGATCGCGCCCGACCCGGCTTTGCGCCGCAAGGCGAACCCTGTCGGCCCCGCCGACCAGGCAACGGTGCGCGAGGCGATCCCCCGCCTGTTCGCTGCCATGTACGCCGCCCCCGGCATCGGGCTTGCCGCGCCGCAGGTCGGGCTCTCTCTCCGCCTGTTCGTGATCGACCTGCAGACGGACGGGGTGCGCGACCCGATGGTGGTGATCAACCCCGAAATCCTCGATCGTTCGGCTGAGGTGGAGACGCGCGAGGAGGGCTGCCTCTCCCTCCCCGACCAGTACGCTGACGTGACTCGTCCGCGCGCCATCCGCGCCCGATGGCTCGATGAGACGGGCGCCCGGAACGAACGGGCGCTCGAGGGTTTGCTCGCGCGCTGCTTCCAGCACGAGGCGGATCATCTGGAGGGCATCCTGTTCGTCGATCACATTTCGGCTCTGAAGCGAAACATGATCCTGCGGCGGCTGGCCAAGCGGCAACGCGAGAAGGACGCCCGGCGGGGGTGAGGCTCGCCTTCTTTGGCAGTCCCGATTTCGCCGTCCCCGCCCTGCGCGGCTTGGCGGAAGCGGGGCACGAGATCGTCGCCGTGTACTGCCAGCCGCCCAAGCCGGCGGAGCGCGGGCTGAAGGAGATGAAGTGCGCCGTGCACCGCGCGGCCGAGAGCTTGGGGCTTGCCGTGCGCACGCCGACCCGACTCAGGAACAACACGGACGAGCACAGCCTCTTCACCTCCCTCAGACTGGATGCCGCCGTCGTCGCCGCCTACGGCTTGATCCTGCCGAAACCGATGCTGGAGGCGCCGCGCCGCGGCTGCCTCAACATCCATGCCTCCCTTCTTCCGCGCTGGCGCGGTGCCGCCCCGATCCAGGCCGCGATCCTGGCTGGGGATGCCGAAACCGGGGTCACCATCATGCGCATGGATGAGGGCCTCGATACCGGGCCGATGCTGCTCAAGGAGGCCGTGCCGATCGGCCCGCGCGACACTGCCGCAACCCTGCACGATCGCTTGGCTGAGCTCGGCGTGCGCTTGATTTTGCGCGCGCTTGCGGAGGATCCGCCCGCCATTCTGCAACCGGCTGAGGGCGCGACCTATGCGCCGAAGCTCTCCCGTGCCGACGGCGTAATCGACTGGACGAGGCCCGCGCAGGAGATCGACCGCAAGGTGCGCGCCTTCGACCCCTGGCCAGGCACCACCGCGCGTATTGGGACGGAGACAGTGAAGATCCTCGCCGCCGAACCGGTCGAGGAACGATGCGAGGCCGAACCGGGCACGCTGCTCGACGCGGCGGGTTGTATCGCCTGCGGAGAGGGCACGGTGCTGCGCCTTGTGCGTTTGCAGAGGCCGGGGCGCGCGGTGCAGGAGGCTGGGGCGTTCCTGCGTGGGCTGAGGCTTGCCCCAGGCGCGCGCTTCTCCTGATGCCGCGCTACGCCCTGCTCATCGAATACGACGGGGCGGGCTTCGTCGGCTGGCAGAGGCAGGAGACAGGGCCCTCGGTGCAGCAGGTGCTGGAGGAAGCAGCCGCGCGGGTCGCCCGCGGTGCCATGCCAGAGGTCGTCGGTGCGGGGCGGACCGATGCCGGCGTGCATGCCGAAGGTCAGGTCGCCCATCTCGACCTCGACCGCGCCCTCGACCCCGGCCGTCTCGTCGAGGCGCTCAACTTCCACCTCGGCGCGGCGCGGATTGCGGTGCGCGCAGCCGCCTGCGTGCCGCAATCCTTCCATGCCCGCTTCTCCGCCAAGGCGAGGGCCTACCGCTACGCGATCCTCAATCGCCGCGCGCGCCCGGCCCTGGCCATGGGGCGCGTGTGGCACGTCAAGCACACGCTCAACCTCGACGCGATGCGAGCAGCGGCACGCCACTTGATCGGCCGGCACGACTTCACCTCCTTCCGTGCGGCCGCCTGCCAGGCTGCTTCGGCGGTGAAGACGCTTGATCGGCTCGAGATCCTGCGCGAGGGCGAAACGGTCCTCGTGTTCGCCGAGGCACGCTCCTTTCTGCACCACCAGGTGCGCAACATCGTGGGAACCTTGAAATTGGTCGGCGAAGGGAGGCTTTCTCCGCAGGACATCCCGCCCATCCTCGCCGCCCGTGACCGTTCCGCTGCCGGGCCAACCGCGCCGGCCGAAGGGCTGACGCTGACCGCGATCCGCTACGACCCCGACCCCTTCGCCTGAGGCGACCCGGCGCCTCAGCGCACGGTGCCGAGCGAGAGCGTGAGCCCCGAGAGAAACAGGCCGAGCACGAGATCCACACCGACGACGGTGACCGCCCTCGGCCCCGGAATGGCGAAAGCCTCGCGCGCGACGAACCATTGCAGCCACAGCACGTAACCGAGGGCGGCGAAGGTCACCCCGCTGGCGAGGGCGGCCGGCAGGACAGTGGCGACCACGGCGGCGGCGAGGAAGACGGCGAGCTGCACGACGTTCGACCAGTTCCAGGCGGCGACGAACAATGGCCAACGCGGTTCGCGATCGAGCATGCGCGCGACCGCCAGCATGACGAGGGCGGTTGCGAACCAGCTTATGACGTAACCGATCGCCTCTGCCGTGACGAGCCGTACCCGGTCGATCCCGTGCGGCAGGGGCGGAATGGAAACGAGCTTCAACGCGAGATAGAGCGGGGCTGCGATCAGCACGGCGAGGAAACTTCGCCACGCTGTTGCGGCGGAGCCATCAAGCAGGCGTAGCCCCTCCGCCCGCCCGCGCGCCATCAGAACGGCGCACGTGAGCCCCGCCGCCGTATCGCGCGCACTCACGCGACGAACTCCTCAAGCACGCGCTCGTAGATCACGCTCAGGGCGGAGAGCTCCGCTACCGGCACCCGCTCATCGGCCTGGTGCATGGTGGCGCCGACGAGGCCGAACTCGGCGACGGGGCAGTGCGGGGCGAAGAAGCGCGCATCCGAAATGCCTCCCCCCGTGTCGAGCTGCGGCGTCATACCGCAGGCGGCGGCGATGGCGCGGGTCAGCCGCTCCACTTCGGGTCCCGGTTCGGTGAGGAAGGCCTCGCCCGAGCATGATATGTCGAGGGCGAAGCGTTCCGCGTACCGCTCGGCCGTCGCGCGCAGCATCGCTTCGAGCGAGGCCCGCGTGTGGCGGTCGTTGAAGCGGATGGCGAGGCGGGCCTCTGCACGCGGCGGGATGACGTTGCCGACCGGGTTGCCGACATCGATCGAGGTGAGCTGCAGGGTGGAGGGCTCGAACCACGCGGTTCCCTCGTCGAGAGGGGTGGCGATCAGGTCATGCGCAATCCGCACCAGGCGATGAACCGGATTGTCGGCCCGCTGCGGGTAGGCG
>CALBEG010000012.1 GCA_937927455.1 uncultured Elioraea sp.
CGCCTCCGGGAGGGATGGCCGAGTGGTCTAAGGCGCGCGCCTGGAGAGCGCGTACACGGGCGACCGTGTCGTGGGTTCGAATCCCACTCCCTCCGCCATGTTTGCACGAGTTTTTGACACGGCGCGCGCGCCTTTCGTTGCGCCCAGAGATCATCCCCAGCGTGCGGAACTCGGCGTATCCGGCCGCCGTCGACCCCTCACTTCGCATTTCGGCTGTCTGTCACGCCTGCGCACTTGCCATCCCGGCGCACACTCTGCCCCTCAAGCGGCGCCAACGTCCCTTAAGCAGAGAGGTACATTGCGCTGCGAGCCGCGAGACCTGTATCGCCTTAAGTTTCATGCCCCTGACGTCTCGCGCGCCGCTGTGGGCTCCAGGAGAGCTGCAGCAGAGGCCCGGCACCGGTGACCATGGCCATGGCCTGCGACCGGTAGCGTCAGCCCCTTCGCGACACGCTTGCGCACGCCCGCCGCACCGCAGCTCGGGCCCCTCGGGCGAGAGCGGTGCACTCGCTGCACAGCCTTGCGTGTGGCTGGACGACCCCGCTTCGACGCGGCACGGTTCGGCTCGACCATCCGACGATCGCGTCCTTCAGGCCATGCCCTCTGCCTCTGCAGCGGTTCTTCCGCTGAAAAATGGGCCGACCCTCGTCTCGGCGCCAGGAGGGTGGGGGGCCTCCCGAGACTGCCACGCGACGAGAAACCCTGAAAATCGCCCAAGGATTGCCGCGCCTGCCACCTGCTCGGATACGGCCAACCCATCGCCACCAGTCGATGCCAACGCGGCCCCATGCGGAAACGCGACGGCAGACCGCGCAGCCAAGCTTCCAGCGCGAACAGCCGAAACGCGATCCTCCAGGGTTCCGACTTTGTCATGGTTTTGTCGTGGAACGACGCGCTGCCTTCGGTTATCCGGTTTGTAGTGCGAGATCTTGCAGGGATCCAAGCGATGAAGCGCCGTGACGCCATGATGCTCGTGGGCGGCCTTGCTGCCCTTTCCCTGGGTTCCGCCCGTGCTCAGGCTAGGCAGGTGGTTGCCTACACTGCCTTCGCCGATGCGATGACAGCGTTGGCGGGCCCCTTCCGCGAGCGGACCGGCATCGAGGTTTCGCAGGTTGCCGCTGGGTCCGGGGAACTCGTGCGCCGCATCCTCGCAGAGCGTTCCCGCCCCCTTGCCGACTGCGTGATCTCGATCGGCGGCGATGCGATTGATGCCAACCCGGACGTGTTCACGGCCTACACACCGCGAGAGGATGGCATGATCATGCCGGTGCTGAAGGTCAGCCGGATCTGGATCCCCTTCTCCGTCACTATCCCGACGGTGCTGATGGTCAATACACGCCTTGTTCCCGAGGCCGAAATCCCAACGACCTGGCGCGAACTGGCTGATCCGAAGTGGCGGGGCCGGATCGCTTTCGCCGCTGCCGATCGCTCCGGATCGGCGCTGTGGCAGATGATGCAGATCATTTACAATTTCGGCGAAGAGGAAGGGTGGCGCCTGTTTGAGGCCATGCTGCCCAATTTCGTCATTACAGGCTCTTCCGGCGCAGTGCCGCGCGGTGTCGCGCAAGGCGAATATGCGATCGGCCTCACGCTTGAGGACTCCGCGCAGCGCTTCATCACTGGCGGCTCGCCTGCACGCATCGTCTACCCTCGCGAGGGGATCACGCTCGCGGCCGACGCGATGGCCCTGGTGAATGGCGGCCCGAATCCTGATGGCGCCCGCGCCCTGCTCGACTTCATCGTTTCGGCCGAAGCGCAGCGCCTGATTGTCCAGCGCTTCGGCAGGCGGCCGATTCGCGCTGATGTCGATGCGCCACAAGGCCTGCCGTCAGCCTCGGCTCTGCCGATCAACAATGTGCCGAACGAGTGGTCGGTGGCTCGGCAGCGCGACTATCTCGCGCGCTATACCCGCCTTGTGCGTCGGTGAACAGCGGCCTTCCACAGCACCTTTCGATCGACAGTATCGTCAAGCGGTTCGGCACTTTCACGGCGCTGAACGGCATTCATCTCAGCGCAGCGCGCGGAGAATTGCTGACCCTTCTAGGACCGTCGGGTTGCGGCAAGACGACGCTGCTCCGCGTCATTGCCGGCTTCCTGCAGCCCGACGCCGGACAAGTGCGCGTTGCGGGGAGAAGCCTGAACGGCGTGCCTTCGAACGCCCGCAACTTCGGGATGGTGTTCCAGAACTATGCCATTTTTCCGCACCTCTCCGTCGCCGACAACGTCGCCTATGGCCTCCGTGCGCGCGGGGTCACCTCCGCCGACATCGCCCGTCGGGTCGCCGACGCGCTTGCACGCGTTCGGCTTGCCGGATTTGCGGACCGCTTTCCAGATGCTCTCTCGGGCGGGCAGAAACAACGTGTAGGGCTCGCGCGGGCGATGGTCATCGAGCCCGAACTGCTGTTGATGGACGAACCGCTTTCCAACCTCGACGCCAAGCTGCGAATCGAGATGCGGCAGGAGATACGTCTGATGCAGCGCGAGCTTGGCATCACCACGGTCTACGTCACGCATGATCAGGAAGAGGCGCTGGCGATCTCCGACCGCATCGCAGTGATGGACAAGGGACGCATTCTGCAGGTCGGCAGTCCCCGCGACATCTATGAACAACCGGCAGACGCCTTCGTGGCCGACTTCATCGGCGGCTGCAACTGGTTCGAAGGCACGGTATCGAACGGGGAGCTCCGTCTCGCCGCGGGGCCCAGGCTCGCCTGCGCTGCCAAGCCGCAGACGGCGCGCCTCGCGCTGCGGTGGGAGGATCTCCGGCTCGCCACCGAGGCGGATCCGCCGCACCATCGCCTGTCCGCACGCGTTGCCATGGCCTCGTATCTCGGACATCGCGTCCGCCTTCAGCTTGCGCCACAGAACGGCGGTGCCGCGATCTGCGCCGACCTGCCAAGTCATGGCGAGGTGCCGGCTGAAGGCACCACCGCCCTCTTCGCCTTCGACCCGCAACGGGCCCGCGTGTTCGGCACCGACGGTACGCGTCTGCTGTGAGACGTGCGCCTGCCTTGCCGCCCGGGGGCGTGTTGGCCCGGCTGGACCCCTGGCCGTTGCTCGGCGCGGCAGCCCTTCTCGTCGTGCTCGTGTTCGTCGCCTGGCCGCTCAGTGAGCTTGCTGTGGAGTCCTTCATCGGCCAGGAGAGCGGGCGCCTCGGCTTCGAGAACTATGCGGCGTTCTTTGGATCGTCCTATTTTCGTCGCGCCCTGTTCAACAGTTTGACGGTCGGCGCGATCGGCACCGTGATCGCACTCTGCATTGGCGTGCCGCTGGCGCTCGCATACGCCCGCTTCGCCTTTCCGGGACGCGACACCATCGAGGTCGGCATTCTGCTTTCCATGCTCTCACCGCCTTTCGTCGGTGCATACGCTTGGATCCTGATGTTCGGGCGTTCCGGCTGGGTCAGCGAGTTCGCGCGCGGCCTCGGCCTGGACCTGCCGCCAATCTACGGCACGCTCGGCATTTCTATGGCATGTGCGTTCGGCTTGTATCCGCTGGTGTTCATGGTCGTGCGCAGCGGCTTGGCGCGAGTCAATCGGAACTTGGAGGAGGCCGCCTATAGCCTTGGCCGAGGGCGGCTTGGGGTCATGTTCACCATCACCCTGCCGCTCGTGCTGCCGGCGCTGCTGACGGCAGCCCTGCTTGTGTTCCTGGGTGTAGTGTCGGATTTCGGCACGCCCGCGATCCTAGGGGAGGGCGAGCGTTTCCCGGTGCTCGCTACACTCGCGTACTCACTCTATCTCTCGGAAATCGGCGCCGAACCTGGAATGGCCGCGACCACGTGCATGATCTTGCTCGCCATCACGCTCGTCCTGGTGATCGGGGTTCGGTTCCTCTCCGGCAGACGGTCGGTGGCATCCGACACCGGCGGCAGCCTCGCACTTCAGCCTCTCGTCGGCGTCAGGAAATGGGCGATGACGGCCGGTGTTGCACTGCTCGTGCTGACGGCGAACATGCCGACCATAGTCGTCGTCGTTTGCTCCTTCCTCGAGGTGCGCGGCGCCGTATTTCAGCCTGTGTTCACACTGGCGAACTACCAAAGCGCGATGGTCGCGATGGGCAACGCCCTTTGGAACAGTCTGTTGTTGGCCACCATCGCGCTCGCACTCATCATCGTGGTGGGTGCCGGTGCCGGCTACTACATCAGTCGCCGCTCGGGGCTTCTTCCGCGTGCGCTCGACCTGCTGATCATGGTTCCGTTCGTTGTTCCGGGCACGGTGCTCGGCATCGGTTATGCAACGGTCTTCAACGAGCCGCCGCTGCTCCTCACCGGCACCTACGCCATCATCGCCATCGTGTACGTCATCCGCCGGTTGCCGTACATGACACGCTCCTGCGCCGCGATTGTCTTCCAGATCGATCGCGGGCTTGAAGATGCATCGCTCTCGCTCGGCCGCCCGCCGCTCGCGGGCTTTCGGCGCATTGTCCTTCCGCTGATGCAGCCCGGTATCGTCGCCGGCGCTGCGATCGCCTGGGTGGAGGTGTTCTCCGAACTGTCGGCTTCCATCGTGCTGTATACGGGCCCAACGCGCACCCTTCCCATCGCGGCCTATCAGCAGGCTGCAACAGGAGATTTCGGCCTGGCTGCAGCCTATTCGACCTTGCTCGTTGGTATTGCCGCCATCGGGCTGTTCATCTTTCTTTTCGCAGCGCGCGGGCGGCGCGAGCGAGCCTTCGGCTGGGTTTAGCCTGAATGTCTCACGCTGCGTCAGTTCGTTGCAAACGCGGTTCAGCGCAGACAGGAACGCTGCAAGGGCTCTCGGGCAAAAGCGCACACCAGACCCTGTATTCGAGCAGCGGTGGAAGGCGTGGGGTAGCGATGAGACGTCGTTGCGCGACGGCTTCGAAATCCGTCCTTTGTGTCTCGCTGGACCCCAAGCCCGGGCGAGGAGGGGAGGCGGGATTGCTCAAAGGGAACGTGGAAGAGGACATTGGATGTATCGACACACTTCTCAAGCGCAGTGACTGGGCCCTGGCCACTTCCAATCCGATCGTGGAGTTGCCTCCACCAAAACGGTGATGCGGCGTCGGTTGCTCACTCTGCAGTGATAAACTCTCACGACCGGCGCGTGCGCAAGCCGCAGCGAGGGTGGATGGTGGTGGAGTTTCCTGACCATTCGCCCTGGGGCCGCAGAACGAAAACCGCGTTTGGCCTGTAACCGTCGGACCCCCGATGAGACGAATGTGGAGACCGGTCAACCGCGGCTCTCTACCTCGACTTTCGGTTCCAGGAACCGCCGAGTCGCCGCGGCTTGGCCTGCCGTCAGGGCGGGCGGCTCGAGGGACAGGGAACCAACGCTCACGGAGAGCGCGAGCCCGTCATTTCAGGTCGGCGGCGCAGCGAACAGGGAAGCGATCGCGCCGGGCTCATTCCATTTTGCTTCTGCTCCCGTTCGAACTTCCGCTTCACAGCGTCGATTACGACCTCTTCCTTCGCTTTCGCTTCGATCTGACCGGGCTTGTCGACCACACCGTCGCGGAACTGCAGCGCCGTCAGTTTCGCTTTGAACTCGAGCATATCGACAGGATTGTCGGTTGGCGGCGAGACAGGCAGTAAGGCTCCCGCCGCACGCTGACAAGCGAGCAGCGCTGCCGGGAACGCAACGGCCAACGCAAGGTACCGGCTCCGCTGAAGGGCGTAATCTTGGCGCGCGGTCGACTTCTCCTCGTTGATGCCGTTGCGTGAGCGATGGGATCGGGACATCCCGGCTTCGAGAGCAAGCCGCAAGGCGAGTAAGTCGGAATTGCAACTGCGCTGGCGAGCGCGGGCAGGCCCCAGCCGGATCCCCACGCCAGCTTCCACGTGCCGCGCGTCGGGCGAAACCGAAAGCAGGCGTCAGGCAACCGGATCGTCGCGGTCGCGCTTGCAATCAGCGTCATTCGACCCGTCATGCGCAGCATTCAGGACAGGACGTGCCTTATCCCTGACCTGTTGCACGAACAGGCGATCAGGCCCGGCGCACGCAACCGGAGGATGACTATCTCCGTCCGCGATCGCACCGCAGGCGAGGGGATCGCGACCGGTACCGGCTCGCCATCGCTCGTCTCTGCGGAGCAGGCCATCGTGTCCGTGCGCCCCACGCAGTGGCCAACCATCGTCGCCCGACCACCTTCAGGACGAGAACGGGTCGGTGTCTGTCCCTGCGTTTCAGGCGGCGACCGTCGTCTGCCTTTGCGCGCCAAGCCCCTTGATCCAGACGTGCATCTCCTGGCCCGGTCGCAGGTAGATCGGGGCGGGCTTCTTGCCCATACCCACGCCGGGCGGGGTGCCGGTGGAGATGATGTCGCCTGGCATCAGGGTGATGAACTGTGAGACATAGGAGATGAGAGTGCGCACGCCAAAGATCATTGTCTTGGTCGAGCCGTGCTGCATCACGTGCCCATCGACCTCGAGGCCCATCTCGAGGTCCTGTGGGTCGGGGATCTCGTCCTTCGTCACGAGCCAGGGCCCAACCGGGCCAAACGTCTCGTGGCCCTTGCCCTTGTCCCACGTGCCGCCGCGTTCGAGCTGGAAGGAGCGCTCCGAGATGTCGTTGACGATAACGTATCCGGCGACGTGCTGAAGCGCCTCAGCCTCGCTGACGTATTTCGCGCGCGATCCGATCACCACGCCGAGCTCCACCTCCCAATCGGTCTTCGTCGAGCCGCGGGGTATCTCAACCGGGTCGTAGGGGCCGGAGAGCGCGGTCAGCGCCTTGAGGAAGATGATCGGTTCCGTCGGCACCGCCGCACCGCTTTCCGCCGCGTGATCAGCATAGTTGAGACCGATGCAGACGAAGTTGCGGGTACCGGTGAACGGCACGCCGAGACGGGCTCCCGGGTCGGCGAGCGGCAGGGCGGAGACATCGACAGCGGCGAGGCGGGCGAGACCAGCGGGCGACAGTTCCTCAGGCCCGATCTCTTCGACGATGCCGGCGAGATCGCGCACCCGCCCCTCCGCATCGACGATGCCTGGCCTTTCCAGGCCGCGCGGTCCGAAACGCACGAGTTTCATGGCCGTTGCTTTCCTGCTGCGTGCTCAGAGGGTCCATCCACCATCGATCACGATGGCTTGGCCGGTGAGGAAGGCGCTCTCGTCGGAGGCGAGATAGACGGCGAGGGCAGCGATCTCCTCCGGCCGTCCAAGGCGCCCCATCGCCTGTCGCGCGACGAAGGCCGCCCGCGCCGCCTCCACACCGCCAGCCTCAGCCGCATTTGCGGCCATCCGGTCGGCGAGGGAGGGCGTATCGATAGTGCCGGGGCAGATCGCGTTCGCGCGGATTCCGCGCCGGACGTAATCGGTGGCGATGCTTTTGACGAAACCGAGCAAGGCGGCCTTGGTAGTTGCGTATACAAATCGATTCGGCGCGCCCTTGATCGACGAAGCGGCGGAGGAAATGACGATGATCGAGCCTCCGCCCTTCTCCAGCATTCCCGGCAGAAAGGTCTTGGTGACGCGGAACGCACTGCGCACATTGAGGTCGAAGGCAAAGTCCCAATCGTCCTCGGTGCAGGTCTCGATCGTGTTCTGGTGCACGTATCCCGCACAGTTGACGAGCACGTCGATCGGACCGGTCTCTTCGCCGATGCAGGCGATGGCGGACGCATCAAGAACATCAAGCCGCCGAGGCGTGATCCGGCCGCCGGCGATCTCGGCAAGGCTCCGCTCGTCGATGTCGGTGGCAATCACCTCAGCGCCCTCAGCTGCGAAGGCGACCGCAACCGCACGCCCAATCCCCTTCGCCGCCGCCGTGACGAACGCGCGCTTGCCCAACAGCCTGCCACCCATCGCGCTCTCCCGTCCTCCACTCAATCCTTCGAGGAGAAGGATCCGACGGCAAGAGGGATGTTGCCGGCGGACAGGCCCGCGTGGGGCGCATGCATCCGATCGGGTGGGCGTGGCTTCGGGGCGAAGCAGCATCGCTCACAGCCACCATGACGAGACGGCGGAACGTCGCGCAGGAGCGAGCACGCCAACGCAGCGGATGATCGAGGCGGCGCGCACGTTGATCTCGAACCGCACCAGCGCACAGGAGATGACATCAGGTAGCACCCTAGGCAGACTCTAGAAGCGCCCGGCATGAAGCCACCTGCTGCTCGAGTCGACAATGCGATCTCCGGGCCGGAAATCGGCGGTGCTCATCAATACGCAAGGGGACTTGGTGCCAAGCGGGCAAGCGGTACGGTGGCGATCTCCAGGATGCCGGCGATGGCGCCCACTCCGTAGGCCCAGACGAAGGTCCTTGCGGACACGATCTCCAGCACTGAGCGGAAGACTTCATGGGAGCGCCGCACGGCCGCGTTGAGCCATGGCGAGGATGGAACGGTGTGTGCAGCCGAAAAGGAAACCAACTCAGTGGTGGCGCTTGTGCCCCCGATGGCAACCGCCGCCACAGTGCCGATTGCGAGGACGAGCCACGCACGGGCATGGGTCCCACCAGGGATAGTGGTGACGGCGCAAACGGTCATTGCGCCGGGCATCGCCACTGCATTCCCACTGTGCCGTCGATCTGCAGCGCACTGGCGAGGTGCGGCCGTCTCCACGGGGCGCGTCGCGATGATCGGCTCGTCACCTTCATCGCTTGCCACTGCATCGCCGACGACCTGGCAGTGCTCGATCTTGTGGAGGATTTCGAAGTGCTTCGTCTGCAGGCGGAAAAGATCTCGCGCATGCCGAGCTTGAAGGCCTGCGCCGGCTCATTGTGTGCATGAAACGGCCTGTGCGGGATCTAACGCGCGTGCCAGATGATGAGCAGGTCGGCCGTGTTCGGCGTGCCGTGGTCACCTATGCAGCACAGCCTGCGGTGCAGCCTGCAGCGCGTGAGACCGCGGCTCTTTCTAGCCGGCGCCGAGAGTCCAGACCGGGCGAGCGTCGTACGGGGACGCACGACGGAGTCAGGCTTGCGCGCGGGCCCTCCTCCGCCTTCGCGTAGAGTAGCGCTCGGGATAAATGCTGGCCTGCCGCAGTTCGGAGCGCAGCACGTGAGAGCGGGACGGCGAGTCGGGTCGGGCCCAGGCCAAGCGCCGATCGTGCCCCTGCGCGCGCCTAGTGACGGTGCTGGCGGCATGCATGTCCGTCGTGGCTGGATGGCCGGTCACGCCATCGACCCGCTCGGTGATGACGAGGCGTTCGATGGTGTCATGCGCTCGGAGCCGAATCGCTGCGGCGGCTGACAATCCGAGTTCTGCCATCTGGCACTGCCGCACGGAGACGGGCCGAATCGCCCCACCATCGTCGACAGCGGGGAAAATGCAGGTGGGTACGCAAGCGCCCTGGTCGAAACACCCCGAAGACCCGCCGTCACGGGTTGCACGTTGGGCTGAGGTCTCACCGCCGTGTAGGCCGACGAATGATCCGCAGCGCCTTGCGCGCACGGACCGGCGAAGCGGCTTGCGCGATCGCGGGGCAAGCGTCGGAGCCGGCCGCGGCACCGGTGTGCAGGTGTTGGCGGGTGAGCATCATTGGGGTCGCGTTCCATCATCCAGATGCGCTCTCCGCCACAGGCGAAACGCAGCAGCTGCCGACCCCGGCGTCTGTCAGCGCGCTGCGGGGCCGGTGTCGGCGCAACCGAAGCGATCCGCGGCGCGTCTGTCGGAGGCCCACTCCCCCGAATAGACTAGCTTGAACAGCGAGAGAGCCGGGCCATCTCAATTATTAGGCTGATCAGCACGGTGGTTCACACATAATGGGGCACGGAGTTCACCTGCTCGCGCATGATCACGCGGTTGGTCCACCGTGCGCGCTTGCCCTGCGAAGGCGCGTGATGATGCCGCACCCGGCGACCACGACACGTCCCTCGGACGGTTCGTACAGGCAGATGACATCAGGCAGTTGATCAATCGCAACAACGCGGACTTGCCCGCCCGAGAACGAGGGGTGATGCCCACCGCACCTCCCGGCGGGACGATCGAAGACACTGCATTGACGCGGAGGACATCGCCGGACCGTCGGCTCAGGCAAGCGCGGCGCAGCCTGCAACCTTCGTATGCCGAACAGCGACGCGAGAGAGCCGGAGGCGGCGGAGAGCGAAGGCAGGTTCGATCACGGAGCGGTCGCGATCGTCGCCCGAAGCGACACGTCAGAACTCGACCGATATCTGGACTCGGCCAGCCGGATATGTGGCGAGCCCGTACTCGACCGGCACCCCCTCGGCATCGACGTTCACCGCCTCGGTCACCAGCACCGCGTGGTTGCACGGATGGTCCAGCACCTCCGCCTCTTCGGCCGAAGGCAGACGAGCGCTGATGCGGCTGAAGCGGCGGAAATACTCTGTAAGTCCGCAGTCGGCGAGGGCGCGGGTGATGGACCCGCGCGAGTTGGATACCGCGTCAGCCAGGCCAGGGAAGCGGCTGCGCGGAAAGTGGTGCCGCGTGAAGCTGACCGGCCTGCCATCGGCGCACCCGAGACGATCCACTTTCCACAGCAGCACTCCTCGCCGCACGGCGAGCGCCTTCGCTGCTGCATCGTCGGCCGGCACCTCCGACACGCGCAAGATGCGCCCCGTTGGTTCGCGATTTTGCCGCGCGATGATCTCGGAAAACCGTGTCCGCGGGCTGAGCGCATAGTCGATCACCCAATCGGCGGCGAAGGTGCCGCGGCCATGTTCGATGCGGATCAGCCCTCGCCGCTCCAGCTCCTCCATCGCGCGGCGCACGGTATGGCGGTTGACGCGGAAGCGGGCCGAAAGTTGTTGTTCGGTGGGGAGTTTTTGGCCCGGCTTGATAGCGCCTGAGGCGAGTTCGCCGGCCAGAACGGCTTCGATCTGACGCCAGAGCGTGACGCCGGTACGACGCGCGACCGCGGCGCTGGCGACGTCCGCGCCCGCATGTTGCGGGGCTGCTCGATCGTTGCGGACCAGTGTCACCAGACGGTCACGTGCCTCCAGCGGCGGATTGGCTATTGTCTGTGTAGTCTAGTCCTGCCAATGTCTAGCTGTCTAGACGTTTAGCACGCAAACGATGATGTCCCCGTCCGCAGTCCTCCCAGCCGAACCGGCCGACAGTGCCGCGCCTCGCCGGCGCTGGCTCAGCGTGCTCGCGCGCACACCGCGCGACACCCTGGAGGCAGCGATCTCCGCCCTCGATCCGGCCCCAGCCTGGACGCGGCTGCGCGGGCCGGAAACGGGCATGATCATGGTGCGAGGGCGAATGGGCGGTGACGGCGCCCCGTTCAACTTCGGCGAGATGACGGTCACCCGCTGTTCCGTTGCCTTGCCGTGCGGCACCGTCGGCCACGCCTATATCGCTGGACGCGACCATCGGCGCGCGGAACTCGCCGCACTCTGCGATTGCCTCCTCCAAACTTCGCTGTTCGCGCAGCTCAATGAGGCTTTGATCGAGCCTGAGCGACGCCGTCAGGCGGCGGAACGAGACAAGATGCTGCGACGGTCGGCAGCCACTCGCGTTGACTTCCAGACGCTGGTTCGCATGGGGTGAGCGGTGTTGACGAGCGGCTTTGCTGATCCGATCCACGACGCACAGGCGGCGTTTCGTGCCCTGCTCGAGGCGATGGCGCGGCCAGGCACCATCGTCTCTTTGCCGCCATGCGATCCGCCGCCGCCCCTTCCTCAGGCCGCAGCTGCAATCTTGCTCACGCTCTGCGATCGCGACACACCGCTTTGGCTTGACGGCCCCTTTGCGACCCGAGCGGTCGGCGAATGGCTGCGATTTCATACAGCAAGCCCTCTCGTTTCCAATCCCGCTGACGCCAGCTTCGCTTTCGCGTGTGCCGACAGCGCCCCCTTCGATGCGCTCGCCCCAGGCACCGACGAGGCGCCCGAACGGTCGGCGACTCTCGTCCTTCTAGTCGAGGGCTTCCGCTCGGGCCGGCCGCTTCGCCTCGCCGGGCCTGGCATCGAGAGCGAAACGGTTCTCTCGGTCGACGGGGTGCCGAACGCGTTCCTGGGTTGGCGCGCGCGCAACCTCGCGCTCTACCCGCGCGGTGTCGACGTCCTTCTCATCACCAGAACTGAGGCGATCGCTCTCCCGCGGACGACCGTGGTGCAGGAGGTCTAAGCTTATGTACGTCGCGGTGAAAGGCGGTGAGGCGGCGATCGAGGCCAGCCGTACGCTGCTTGCGGCCTCTCGTCGTGGCGATCGGACACTGCCGCAAATCGAGGTGGCACAAATCGAACAGCAGCTCGGCCTCGCTGTCGACCGCGTGATGGGCGAAGCGAGCCTTTATGATCGCGAACTTGCCGCACTTGCCATCAAGCAGGCACAGGGCGATCTCCAAGAGGCGGCTTTTCTCCTGCGCGCCTTTCGCACCACCTTACCCCGCTTCGGTGCCAGTCTTCCGATCGACACGGCGTGCATGACGATCGCGCGGCGAATCAGCGCCATCTATAAGGACCTGCCGGGCGGCCAGGTGCTCGGCCCAACCGTCGACTACACCCACCGTCTGCTTGACTTCAGCCTGATCACGAACGAGGAGCCTCCATGCGTACCGTTCGCGGACGCGCCGCTAGCTACCGATATGCCGCGCGCCACCGCCGCCTTAGAGGCGGAAGGGTTGCTCACGAGCGAACCCGATGACGGCCGAACGCCGCCCGATCTCACGCGCGAGCCGCTCATGTTTCCAGCTTCGCGTGCGGTCAGGTTGCAGGCACTCGCTCGCGGCGACGAAGGCTTTCTCCTCGCCATGGGCTACTCCACACAGCGCGGCTACGGCGGCACGCACCCCTTCGCGGCTGAAATCCGTTACGGTACGGTTACGGTCGAGATCGTGTCGGAGGAGCTCGGCTTTCCAGTCGAGATCGGCGACATCGTGGTGACGGAATGCCAGATGGTAAACCAGTTCAAGGGCTCGAAGACAGAGCCGCCCCAGTTCACCCGAGGCTATGGGCTCGTCTTCGGCCATGCCGAACGCCGCGCGATGGGGATGGCGCTGGTCGATCGTGCCCTGCAGGCGCGCGAACTTGGCGAGGACGTGGTGGCGCCCGCCCAGGACGAGGAGTTCGTCCTCTCCCACGCCGACCATGTCGAGGCATCTGGCTTCGTGCAGCATTTGAAGCTGCCGCACTATGTCGATTTCCAGTCCGAACTCGAACTGATCCGCTCGTTGCGCGCAGAAGCGGCAGCCCGCGCGGAAACCGCCCTTAAGGCTGCGGAATGAACAACACCAGTTACACCTTTGCCTATCTCGACGAGCAGACGAAACGCGAGATCCGGCGTGCCCTGCTGAAGGGGCTTGCCATCCCCGGCCATCAGGTGCCTTTCGCCTCACGCGAGATGCCGCTCGCCCGCGGCTGGGGCACGGGCGGCATGCAAGTGACGGCGGCCGTGATCGGGCGCAATGACGTGCTGAAGGTGATTGACCAGGGGGCAGACGATACCACCAACGCCGTCTCCATCCGCCAGTTCTTCAGCCGTGTTGCCGGCGTGCGCACCACCACGCGCACTGAGGAGGCGACTCTCATCCAGACACGTCACCGAATTCCCGAGACACCGCTCAGGCCCGGCCAGATCATGGTGTACCAGGTGCCGCAACCGGAGCCTCTCTGGCGGCTCGAGCCTTCGCGCGCAGAGACGAGGCGTCTTCATGCGCTCGCCGAGTACGGACTCATGCACGTCAAGCTCTATGAAGACATCGCGCAGCACGGGCGCATTACACTCGCCTACGACTATCCCGTGCTCGTACACGGTCGCTACGTGATGGCGCCCTCCCCCATTCCGGCTTTTGACAACCCGAAGCTGCACCGCTCGCCCGCAATCCACCTCTTCGGGGCGGGTCGCGAGAAGCGGATCTACGCCGTGCCGCCATATACCGATGTCATCTCCCTCGCCTTTGAGGACCATCCGTTTCGGCCGTGGAAGGCGGAAGCCGCCTGCGCGCTGTGTGGCTCCACAGAGTCCTATCTCGACGAGATCCTGATCGACGATCGCGGCACACGCCGATACATCTGCAGCGATACCGACTGGTGTGAACGCCGCCGCACGGGAGGGAAAACGGCATGACCGAGCCCCCTCTCCTTTCTGTGCGCGGCCTTGACGTGCGTTTCGGCGCTCTCGCCGCTGTCGACGACGTTTCCTTCGACGTCTGGCCGGGCGAGGTGGTTGCGATCGTTGGCGAGAGCGGGTCCGGCAAGACCACGCTGTTGCGGTCGATCCACGGCTTCATCCGGCCAACCGCTGGCTCCGTCCTCTACCGCTCTGACCGGTTCGGCGAGGTCGAGCTCACGATGCTCGATGAACCGCGCCGCCGCCTGCTGGCACGCACCGAGTGGGGCTTCGTGCACCAAAATCCGCGCGATGGGCTTCGCCTCTCCCACTCCGCCGGCGCCAATGTGGGCGAGCGCCTGATGGCGGCAGGCGCGCGACATTGGGGCAAGATCCGTGCCCAGGCACTCGCGTGGCTCGACCGTGTTGAGATCGACCCGACCCGCATCGACGACCTGCCACGCACCTTCTCGGGCGGGATGCAACAGAGGCTACAGATCGCCCGCGTGCTCGTCACCAACCCGCGCCTCGTGCTGATGGACGAACCAACAGGCGGGCTCGACGTCTCCGTTCAGGCACGACTCCTGGACCTGCTGCGGCGACTCGTCGCCGACCTTGGGTTGTCGGTCATCCTGGTCACGCACGACCTCGGTGTCGCGCGCCTGCTTGCGCAGCGCATCCTGGTCATGCAACGCGGCCGCGTGGTCGAAGCGGGGCTAACGGACCAGGTTCTCGATGACCCTCAACATCCTTACAGCCAGCTCCTCGTCTCCTCCGTGCTTTTCGCATGAGCGAGCCCGCAGTCCTCGTCGAAGGTTTAGCTAAGGAGTTCACGCTCCACCTGCAGGGCGGTGTTCGATTGCCGGTGCTGCGGGACCTTTCGCTCTCCGTTTTCCCCGGCGAGTGCCTCGCCCTCGTCGGTCCCTCCGGAACGGGCAAAAGCACGCTCTTGCGCGCGCTCTACGGCACCTACGTCCCGCAGGCGGGGCGCATCCATGTCCTTCACCGTGGCAGGATGGTCGACCTCGCATCCGCTGACCCGCGTCAAATTCTTTCAATCCGGCGTGACACGATCGGCCACGTGTCGCAGTTTCTGCGCGTCATTCCCCGCGTGCCCGCGCGGGCGATCGTGGCCGAACCTCTCATTCACAGGGGCGAGAGCCGCCAGGCAGCGTTGCGCGCAGCAGATGCAATGCTGGCGCGCTTGAACCTACCGGAACGGCTGTGGCATCTCCCCCCGGCAACCTTCTCGGGCGGCGAACAGCAGCGAGTGAACCTCGCCCGAGGGTTCATTGTGCACTACCCTATCTTGCTGATCGACGAACCGACCGCGAGCCTCGACCCGGTGAACGCTGACATCGCCCTGTCGCTTATCGAGGATGCGCGCAAGAGAAACGCCGCCATTGTCGGCATTTTCCACGATCCGGCGGTGCGTCTGCGCGTGGCCACGCGAGAGTTTGCCCTCGCACCGTTGGCGGAGGCGGCGTGAGCGTCGAACTTGTCCTCACCCATGCACTGGTGGTGACGTACGACGAGGTATTCGCCGGCACCATCGTGGTGCGGGACGGCCATATCGCTGCCGTTGAGCGTGGTCGCAGCCACCTCGCCTCAGCGCTCGACCTCGAGGGGGATTTGCTCCTGCCAGGCCTCGTCGACGTTCACACCGACAATCTCGAGCGGCACATGATGCCGCGTCCCGGCGTGCGCTGGTCTGCCCGCGCGGCGCTTCTCGCACACGACGCCCAGGTCGCCGCCGCCGGCGTCACCACCGTTCTCGATGCGCTCTGCGTCGGCGAAGTCGAGCACGCGGACCATCGCGACCAGATGTTTCGCGATGGCGTGGCGGAGTTGCGTGCACTCGCACCGCGCGGCCTGCTGCGCGCCGAACATTTCCTGCACCTGCGCTGCGAGATCTCCGTCGACGCCATGGCGGACGCCTTCGAGCCGGTCGCCAACGATCCGCTCGTGCGCATGGTCAGCCTGATGGACCACACGCCGGGGGTTGGCCAGTTCGCCGATCTCGACCGCTACGTGAAGAGGCACGCCCGCCTTTACGGCATGACGGAGGAGGAGGCGCGCGCCTATGCCAAGAGGCGATGGGAGACGCGTGAGCGCGTGCGCGAACGGAACCGCGAGATCATCCTCGCCCATGTGCGCGGGCGCAATGTCGCGGTGGCGAGCCATGACGACCGCACAGCCGAGGAGGTCGCGCACTGGCACGAGGCTGGGGTCACAATTAGCGAGTTCCCCGTCAGCCTCGAGGCGGCGGAGGCGGCGAAGGCACGCGGCATGGGCGTGGTCGCTGGCGGGCCGAACATTGTGCGCGGCGGAAGCCACTCCGGCAATGTCGCCGCAGCCGATCTCGTACGCCGCGGTCTCGTCGATGTGTTCGCCTCGGACTACGTGCCCGCATCCATGCTGGCCGCGGCCATCCTGCTGAACCAGAAGCACGGGGTGGCGCTGCCGACGGCAATCGCCTCCGTCTCGCGCGAACCGGCCCGCATGGTGGGGCTGACCGATCGCGGCGAGATCGCATCCGGGCTCAGAGCCGATCTCGTGCAGGTCCATCTCGCCGACGGCCACCCCCTCGTCCGTCAGGTCTGGCGCGAAGGCCACCGCATCGCCTGACCAGGACGGGGCAGGAGATCGGAGCAGGCGGCATGGCCTATCGTTATGCGCTCTACTGGGCACCGCCGAGCAACCATCCGCTATGGCTGGCCGGCTGCACGTGGCTTGGGCGTGACCCCGAGACGGGCGAGACTATCGATCCGAAGCCGGAACCGCTCGTCACGCGCGAAGAGCATGCGCGGCTGGTGGCAGATGCGTCACGCTACGGCTGGCATGCTACGCTCAAGGCGCCCTTTCGTTTAGCCGACGGCCGGACCTACGCCGAACTCGACGCGGCGTTGAGGGATTTCACTGCACGGCGGTCGCCTTTTCCTTCACCCCCCCTCGTCGTCGCCTCGCTCGCCGGTTTCCTCGCCGTCGTTACCACCGCGCCCTCCGCCGCGCTGTCCGCCCTCGCCGATGACGCAGTGCGCGCCTTCGACCATTTCCGCGCCCCACCATCCGACCAGGAGTCGGCGAAACGCCTGCGGAATGGTCTGACCGCGCGTCAGCGAGAGAGGCTGGATACTTGGGGTTACCCCTATGTCATGGAGGAGTGGCGCTTCCACATGACGTTGACGGCCCGCCTGCCCGAAGAGCGCGTGGCGACGTTGCGCCCCGCCCTCGCCGAACGTTTCGCCCCCGCCCTCGCCACGCCGCCTCTCTTCCGCGAGATCGCGCTTTTTGTCGAGCCGGAATCCGGCGTGCCGTTTCGCCTCCTCCGCCGCTACCCCTTCCGGGGAGCATGATCCGCCTGCGCGACCTCCCCGGCGCTCAATCGCTTACCGAAACGGTGAGGAGGGTGAGCAAGGCGGATCAAGGGGGCCTCCTGCCGGTGGTCGAGGTGGATCACGCTCGGGGGACCACAAGCCAAGCCTTCCCGCACCGCTCGCCTGCTCTTGCGACGCCTCAGCGCAACGTCTCGGTCACAGGCTTGTCCTGAGCCAGGCTGGACAACCCTTCCCGGCTGTCGTCCCCTTCCCGCCCTGAGGAGCACGGGATGACATCGATGGCCAAAAGCAACGTCCGCGAGATCCGCGCCCCGCGCGGCTCCACCCTCACGGCACGGTCATGGACCACCGAGGCAGCGCTTCGGATGCTGATGAACAACCTCGACCCGGAGGTGGCGGAACGGCCCGACGAGCTCGTCGTCTATGGCGGCATCGGCAAGGCGGCGCGGGATTGGGCGTCGTTTGACACCATCGTCGCCACCCTCAAACGCTTGGATGAGGAGCACACGCTGCTCGTGCAGTCGGGCAAGCCGGTTGGCGTGTTCCCCACGCACCCGGACGCCCCGCGCGTGCTGATCGCGAACTCGAACCTTGTTCCGGCTTGGGCGACCTGGGAGCATTTCGACGCGCTCGATCGCGCAGGGCTGATGATGTACGGGCAGATGACGGCGGGGTCGTGGATCTACATCGGCAGCCAGGGCATCGTGCAGGGCACCTACGAGACCTTCGCCGAGGTAGGACGCCGTCATTACGGGGGCGATCTCGCAGGGAGATGGATCCTGACTGCCGGATTGGGAGGCATGGGGGGTGCGCAGCCGCTTGCGGCCGTGTTCGCCGGCGCCTCTCTGCTCGCTGTCGAGTGCCAGCCCTCGCGCATCGAAAAGCGGCTTGCCACCGGCTATGTCGACGCCTGGGCGCGCGATCTCGACGAGGCGCTGGAGATGATCAGGCAAGCCTGCACGAAGCGCGAGGCGAGAAGCATCGCGGTGCTGGGCAACGCGGCCGAGATCTACCCCGGGCTCGTTCGGCGCGGCCTCCGCCCGGATGTGGTGACGGACCAGACGAGCGCGCACGACCCCACACATGGCTACCTGCCGGCAGGCTGGACTCTTGCGGAATGGGAGGAGCGGCGGCGCACAGACCCGCAGGGCACAGCGAAGGCGGCGAAACGCTCGATGGTCGCGCAGGTCGAAGCGATGCTCGCCTGGCACCGAATGGGTGTGCCCGTGCTGGACTACGGCAACAACATCCGCCAGATGGCGAAGGACGAGGGGCTTGCCGACGCCTTCGCCTTCCCGGGCTTCGTGCCGGCCTACATCCGCCCACTGTTCTGCCGCGGTATCGGGCCCTTCCGGTGGGTCGCGCTCTCCGGCGACCCCGACGATATCCGCCGAACGGACGAGACGGTGAAGGAACTGATCCCTGAGGATCCGCACCTGCATCGCTGGCTTGACATGGCCGGAGCGCGCATCCGCTTTCAGGGCCTGCCCGCGCGCATCTGCTGGCTCGGCCTCGGGCAGCGACATCGTGTCGGGCTCGCCTTCAACGAGATGGTGGCGCGCGGCGAGGTGTCGGCGCCGATCGTGATCGGACGCGATCATCTCGACTCTGGCTCCGTCGCCTCCCCGAACCGAGAGACGGAGGCGATGCGCGACGGGTCGGACGCCGTCTCCGACTGGCCGCTGTTGAATGCCCTGCTCAATTGCGCGTCCGGCGCCACCTGGGTGTCCCTGCATCACGGCGGCGGTGTCGGAATGGGCTACTCGCAGCACGCCGGCATGGTCGTCGTGGCTGACGGCACGGCAGCAGCCGCGAGGCGGCTTGCGCGCGTATTGTGGAATGATCCGGCGACAGGCGTGATGCGCCATGCCGATGCGGGCTATGAGGAGGCGATCGACTGCGCGATCGAGCATGTCCTCGACCTTCCGATGCTGAAGCGGGGCGCACGATGAGCCGCGTCATCGTTCCGGGGGCGATGCCGCTTCGTCTGTTGCGCGATTTGCGTCAGGCGGGGTCCGTTGCGCTCTGCGAGGGTTGGCGGGAAGGCGTGGAGGCGTCGGCGTCCGCCGTCACTGCTGTGGTTGCGCGCGGCGAGCCCGCCTATGGGATCAACACGGGCTTCGGGCGGCTTGCCACCACGCGCATTGGTGACGATAAGGTGGCCAAACTCCAGTTGAACTTGGTGCGCAGCCACGCCGCGGGGGTCGGCCCCTCCTTGCCCGACCCTGTCATTCGTTTGGTGATCGCTCTGAAAGCAGCAGCCCTGGCCCGCGGCTATTCCGGCGTTCGCCCCGCGGTCATTGACTCGCTTGTCCGTCTGCTGTGCGCCGATGCGCTGCCAGTGATCCCTGCCTACGGCTCGGTCGGCGCCTCGGGCGATCTCGCGCCGCTTGCGCATCTCGCCCTGGTGTTGATCGGCGAGGGCGAGGCGAAGCTTCCATCTGGGCGCATCGTTGCGGGGTCGGAAGCGCTCGTGTTTGCCGACCTCGAGCCCCTCGTGCTGGCGCCAAAGGAGGGGCTGGCGCTGCTCAACGGCACGCAAGTGTCGACCGCGCTCGCGCTCGATGCCCTGTTCCGGCTCGAGACCTGCTTCGCGACAGCCCTCATCACCGGCGCGATGGCGGTTGACGGCGCGCGCGGGGCGGATACGCCATTCGATGCGCGCATCCAGGACTTGCGGGGCCATCGCGGCCAAGCCGCCGTCGCTGCCGCCCTGCGCGAACTCTTGGCGGGAAGCGTGATCCGCGACAGCCACCGTGTCGGTGACCCGCGCGTCCAGGACCCCTATTCGCTGCGCTGCCAGCCGCAGGTGATGGGCGCGGTGCTCGACCTGATCCGCTTCGCCGCCGCCACCTTGCTCACGGAGGCAAACGCCGTCACCGACAACCCCCTTGTGTTCGCTGAAACCGGCGAGATCCTCTCGGGCGGCAATTTCCACGCTGAGCCGGTCGCCTTCGCCGCCGACATCCTCGCCCTCGCCACCGCCGAGGTCGCCAACCTGACGGAACGTCGCATCGCTCTGTTGATGGACCCCGTACTCTCTGGCCTCTCGCCTTTCCTCGCCGCCGATCCGGGGCTCGACTCGGGTTTCATGCTGGCGCATGTCACCGCCGCCGCGCTGACCGCAGAGACGAAGGCGCTCGCCACCCCCCGCTCGATCGACACCGTTCCGACCAGCGCCAACCAGGAGGATCACGTCAGCTTGGCGACCGCCGCGGCGTATCGGCTTAGCGCCATGCTGGACAACCTGGAGTCGATCCTCGCCATCGAAGCCCTCGTTGCCGCGCAGGCAGTGGAGGCGCATCGCCCGCTCCGCTCCTCGGAGACGCTTGAGCAGGCGCTGAGCCTGATCCGCAGCCGCACCCCGCGCTGGGAGGAAGACCGTGTGGCCGCGACCGACATCGCCGCCCTTCGCGCCTTGGTGGTGGACGGCAGCCTTGGCTCGCTCGTTCCCATTGCATTGCCGTCGCGAGCAGGCTGAGCGGGGGCTGGCCCTGGCCGCGCGGCAGATTATGATCGCGCGGGAAATGCCAGTGCACGGCGAGCGAGCGAAAGGAGTAGCCCCCATGCGTCGTAGGAACGTCCTCTCCGCCGCCGCGGCCGCCACCGCCGCCACCCTCGCCACCCCGGCAATCGCGCAGGGCAGGCTCGAGTGGCGCATGGTGACGTCCTGGCCGATGAACCTGCCCGGGCCGGGCACAGCGGCGAACAAGCTCGCTGAGCGCATTACCGCGCTTTCCGGCGGGCGGCTGACGGTGCGCGTGTTCGGCGCAGGCCAGATCGTGCCTGCACTCGGCGTCTTCGATGCAGTGAGCCA
>CALBEG010000013.1 GCA_937927455.1 uncultured Elioraea sp.
CACGGCGCGGTCGAAGCGGAGCTCGCGCGACCACCACACGCCGACTGGAGAGCTGAAGGCGCCGAGCACGGAGCGGATGGCGGTGATGCGCAGGGCATCGACCAAGAGCGGCTCGTTCAACAGCACCGCCGCCGGCTGGGCCGCAGCAAAAGTGACCAGGGTCATGGCGGCGGAGAAGATCAGGTTCAGAGTCCAGCCGCGATCAAGATCCTCCCGGCTGAGCTTCTCCATGCGCACGAGCTGGTCGAACACGCCATGCGTACCGATGATGCCGACCAGGCCGTTGACGAGGGCGATGCTGCCGATCAGCCCGAAATCGTCCGGCGTGAGAGCCCGCGCTTTCACCGCAAGCGCCAGGAACCCCACGATCCGGCTGAACAGGCGGAAGGAGAGGAACCAGAGGGTTCCGCGAAAGACGCGGGCCGGGATCTCGCGCGGCGCGACCGTTTCGCTCATAGCGTCGCCTGGCCGGGCCGGCTTCTGTTGCCTCTGCGCGCCCGCATCCTCGCCAATCCGACGCCGGTGCGTCTGACCATGCCCGACGTCTCAGCGAGCCTCGGCGATCGCGCCGGCGAAGACGCGATCGAGCCTGTCCCATCGGAAATCGCGCAGCAGGCGAGCAAGCCGGCACATCGTCCGCCGCAGCCCGACATAGTGCCGGATCCGCGAGCGCAGGGGTGCGGCGGTGACGCGCGGCTGGGCAGGGTCGATTTCCCAGGGATGGGTGTAGAACACCACAGGCCCCGACCGGGCAGCCCGGCTGAGAAGCCGGCGATACAGCGGATAGGGAAAGAGGCGGAACCAGCCACCGCCCGAACAGGGAAAAGGCCTGCCTGCGACGCGCGCCACGGACATCGGCACCTCGACCACGCCAGAGGGGTCCGGGCGGAACGGTGCCTGGGGGGAGTCGGGATCGCCGTACAGGTCGTGCCGGACCGGATAGACGGAGGAGGAATAGGCGTGTCCCTCCTCCGCCAAGACGGCGTGCGCCCAGGGAGTGCGCCGCGCCCCGATCGAGAAGGTGGGGGCGCGATACCCGATCACAGCCGCGCCGGTACAGTCCTCCAGGAGGGCCTTGGCGCGACGGATGTCAGCCCGGAACCGATCCGGGCCAAGGGCGTGCACGAGTTCGTGCCCGTAGCCATGGCTTGCGACCTCGTGACCGGCGGCAGCAATGCGGCGCACGAGGTCGGGGTGACGTTCCGCCACCCAACCGAGGACGAAGAACGTGCCCTGCACGCCGGCCGCGGCGAACAGGTCGAGGATCCGGTCGGTGTTGGCGACCACCCGCCGCGGCAGCGTTTCCCACTCGAGGCGCGGAATAACCTCGGCGAAGGCCTGGACCTGGAACCAGTCCTCGACGTCGACGGTCAGCGCATGGCGGTCCATGGCGTCATCGCCTCAGGTCGAGGGCGGCGAAGAGGTCCATCAAGCGGTTGAACACCCGCTCCCGTCTGGCGGACTGGATCTCGAGCAGTTCGACCCGTCGCGCGAGGTCGGCGACCACGGCCCCGTATCCGGCCGGTGGATCGCTGGCGGCATACAGCGAGCCCGTCGGATAGGGGCTCACCAGTTCGGCGCGAAGCGGAGCGGCGCGCGCGTTTTCCGCTCCCGCCGAGAGGTCTTCCTCAAGCTCCTGCGCGGTGAGGCGAACAAGCTCCGCGGTCAGCGTGTCGGCCCGCTCGAGTGCACCGCCGAGCAGGACCCGGCCGCACAGCCGGTTGATCCGGCGCGGAATGCCGCCGGTGTGGCGGTGAACCTCCTCGAGCGCGCCCTCGCCCCAGGCCGGGTGCCCGGCCCAGCCGACCGCGCGCATGCGGTGCTCGACATAGGCCGAGGTCTCCTCCCGCGACAGACCCCCGAGATGGTAGGAGGCGAGAACGCGCTGGCGCAGCTGGTCGAGGTCGGGGCTCGCGATGATCCGCCGCAGCTGTGGCTGGCCGAGCAGGATCGTCTGCAGCAGCGCCCGCCCGTCCTCGGTGACGTTGGAGAGCATGCGCAACTCCTCGAGGGCGGAGGGGGCGAGGGCCTGCGCTTCGTCGACGATGAGGAGGTGACGGCGGCCGATCCGTTCGCCTGTGCGCAGGGCTTCGCTGATGCCCAGCAGCAGGGCCGCCTTCGGTCCCTCGGAGGGAACCTCGAAGGCGTCGGCGACGAGGCGAAGCAGATCCTCGCCAGAGACTTGGCTGGTCGAGATCCTTGCAATCCGATACGAGGCGGGATCGAGCTCGGCGCAGAGCTTTTCAACCAGGGTCGTCTTTCCCGCCCCCACCTCGCCGGTGATCACGACGAAGCCTTCCCGCTGGGCGAGCCCGTAGACGAGGTGGGCGTGGGCGCGGTTGTGCACCGTGGAGGGGAAATAGAACCGCGCGTCCGGCGTCATCAGGAATGGATGGCCGGTGAACCCGTAATAGTCGATGTACATTGCCCGAGCCCTTCGTGCCGGGTCGTCCCTAGAACGTCTTCCGCAACGATGCCACCACGAGATTGCGATAGATGGTGTCGTCGCTGATGTCGTCGTCGCGCACGTCGAGGCGGTAGCTGAGGGCGCCCGACAGGGTGTCGCTCAAAGCGTGGGTGAGTACGGCGCCAAGAGAGTAGAAGGTGCTGTCGCCGCCACGCCCGCCTTTGATTGAGCGCACACCGTAGCGCACGAAACTCGTGAAGTTGGTCAGTTCGTCGAGCGGGCGCGACCAGCTGAGGCCGACCGAGGTGCCTTCCGTCGCGACCTGCTGTCGCGAGCGGGGATCGGCGGCGAAGGGGCGACGGTTCTCGTGGTTGACGGAGAGTACGAACGTATCGCGTGCGAGCGTGTGCGAGATGGCGGCGGAAACGGTTCGGGTGCGATAGAGCCCGTCCTGGAAGCCGAGCAGACCCGCATTGCCGCCGAGCGGGGCGGGCGCGCCGCTTGCAGTGAAGATCGGGTTGCCGAAGGGGTCAAGCGTGGTCGTTTGCAGCAACTCAGCCGCGCGGAGCGCCGTGCTGGTCAGCCGGTCGCTGTAGCTGGCGAAGAGCCGTGTGCGCGGCCCGAACAGGTTCGTCGCCCCATCTGCCTGCCAGGCGTTGTAGCCGTCGCGGCGCCCGTAGCGCACCGTCACCTCCGAGGTGTCGGACGGCACGACCCGCGCGCCCACACTCCAGATCGGGCCAGAGATGTCGGTTTTCGGGACCGTGTTGAACTTCAGGCTCTCGTAGCCGACCTCGCCCAGCACAAAGAGCCAGCGCCTCACCCCGTAGCCGGCACCGAAGACGGCCTCCCAGCGTCCTGCGCCGTCGTAGATGCCATCCCCGTCGTAGGTGGTGCCCAGAAGGTTGCCGGTCAGCAGCAGCCGGCCGAAGTCCTCGCCGCTGGTGACGGTCAGATAGCCGGTGTGCGACGTGAAGCTCGTTGGGGTGAAGCTCCGCGCGCGGATGGGACCGAACACGGGATCGTCGATGAACACCGGGCGCGAACTGTCCTGTCGGGACTGGTCGGTCACGGTGAAGATGTAGCCGGCGCGGGCCACGGCGAGACCGCCGAAGCGCTGGACGACGTATGGCGACACCGAGGCGGTGACGGTCTGGATCTGGTTGCGCCGCGCGCCGCCGACGGTGTCTTCGCCAAAGGCGCCGAACAGGTCGCTCGATGAGGCGGCGGCGCGGGCATCGAGGAACAGCCGGTCCTGCACGAGCGTGGCCAGGGCCTGCACCGTTCCCCTGTGCGAAAGGCGGTTCTCCGCGCTCTCGGAGAGATAGAAGGTGGCGGCCGGAGCATAGGTGCCGGTGGCGGAGACGCGAGGCGTGTCCGCTCGCACCAGGATCGCGGGCGAGACGGTGACAAACACGTCTGAGCGACGATCTTTGGCCGTGAAGCGGACATTGTCATCGAAGCCGACGGAGAGGCCGAGGCTCGGCTGCACGAACCAGCCGACCTGATCGATGGGAGGCCGCTGCAGGGTCGTGAAGGGAAAGCCGAGGCCGCCCGGTCGTGCGCCTGGCAAGGGCTGTGGTGCAGCGGGCGTGGCGGGCCGTGACGGCGGGGCCGCGGCGGGGGCTGCGGCAGGCGGCGTGGTCTCCGTTTGCGCTTCGGTCGGCGCTGGCGCGACGAAGAGCCCGGCCAGGGCGAAGACGGCCGCAGCACGCCTGCTCTGCCGCTGCAGGGCGGCGGGGGTCGCTGCGGTCCGCATCGCGCGAGGCGCCCGTGGCGGAGTGGGGTCAGGAGCGGTCGTGGCTCGGCGCATGGTAGTCATCGTAGCCATATGCGCCGAATGTGTCGTGACCGCGCAAGATCGAACGATTGAGCAGCAGTTGGATGTTCGGGCAGGTGTCGACCAGGTCCAGCGCCGCCTCGACCTCCGCCCTCTGCGTCGCCTGCGCCTG
>CALBEG010000014.1 GCA_937927455.1 uncultured Elioraea sp.
CTGCCATGGCGCGCGTGCCATACCCCCAGGTGGCGAAGACGACGGGGAGTTTGGCGCCCTTAGCGGCTTCGACGTCGTTGCGGTGATCGCCGACCATCAGCGCCGATTCGGGCGCGCCGCCTGCCGCCTCAAGGGTGGCGAGCAGGTGGCGCGGATCGGGTTTCCTGTGGGGGAAGGTGTCGCCGCCGCCGATCGCGGCGAAGTGGTGGGTGAGATTGAGCGCCTCCAGCAGGGCGCGGGTGGCAGCCTCAGGCTTGTTGGTGCAGACGGCAAGCGTGAAGCCGGCATCCGCCAGGCGCGAGAGGGTGGCGGTGACGCCAGGAAAGGCCTCAGTGTGGACCGCGGCGTTGGCGGTGTAGTCGGCAAGGAACGCCTCGAATGCGGCTTCGTCGAAGGGGTGGTTGCGGGACCGAAGCGCCTTCTCGATCAGCGCGCGCGCACCATCGCCGATCCAGGAGATAATTTCGGCGCGGGTGAAAGGGGGGAGGCCCAAGGTAGAGGCCATGCGGTCGGCGGCGGCGTGCAGGTCGGGGGCGGAATCGACCAGGGTGCCGTCGAGGTCGAAGAGGATGGTGGGCACGGGTGCCTGCGCGCGTTGGTTGGCTTGCCGTAGGCCTTGTCGAAAGGTCGGGCGGCGGCGTCAAGCACGGAGAGGTTGCAGCAACGCGACCGCGCGGAGGTCAGGCCGCCTCGGGTTCAAAATAGTCGAGATCGACATCCTTGATCTCGATCGTGCGTTTGGTGCGCACGCCCACAGAGTGGCGGATCATCAGGTCGGCCAAGCGCTCGCCGTCGATCAGCACAATGCGCAAGGCGGGGATGGTGCGCGCTGCCTCTTCGGCCTGGCGGGTGAAGGTGCCGGTCGTGATCAGCACCCCCTTGGTGGCGCCCCGCATCTGGAGCGCGCCGATGAAGGCCTGGATGGTCGGTGCACCGACGGACGTGTCGCCATATCGCTTCGCCTGCACGTAGATTCGGTCGAGCCCCAGCCGGTCCTCCTCGATGATGCCGTCGATGCCGCCGTCTCCCGGGCCGCCGACGACCTCAGACCTGCCGCCTGAGCCCGCGCCATAGCCGAGAGCCTTCAGCACATCCAGCACCACGCGTTCAAAGAAGCGGGGCGGCGAGTTGCGCAGCCGGGTCAAAATCTCGTCGCGCAACGCGGTGTCGAGCTCGGCCGCCGCAAGGTCAAGCCGTTCCTCCGCAGTGGCGGTGGCAATCAGCGGTTTTGCGGCGCCCGTTTCACCAGTGGGGAGAGGCGAAGAAGCCTCCCCCTCGACGGTCAAGACGCGCGATCGTTGGCGGATCGCGCGGAACTCGGGGAAACGTTCGAGCACCTCAATGTCGATTCGCTGCGGGTTTTCCGCCAAAAGTGCGCGCCCGCGGTCTGTGATCTCGACCACGCCGCGACGCGGCTGTTGCACCAAGCCGGCCTGCTTTAGATAGTTTTTCGCCCAGACGGTCCGGTTGTAGAACAAGATTCCCCGCCCGGAGGGAAGCTCTTGGGTCCGTTCCTCTGGGGTGAGGTGAAACAGGTCTTCCAGCTCGCTTACGATGTCGCGGAGCACCTTCGGCCCGGCGGCGACCGACCGAAGCACGGGCAGCATGAGGGTCTGAAAACCCGGGATCGGCACCCCACCCCTCCTCTGGTCACAGAAGAGTAAAGGGCGCTGATTTCGGCGTCAAAGCAACGGACGATGGACGGAGGCGAGACTACTCAACCACCTCCGGTGCGCGTTCCTCGTCGCCCTCACCGGCATCGCCCTCCGGCTTCGGCAACGCTGCCACGGGCACCTCGATGAAGGTGAAGGTGAGGGTCTTCGTCTCCTCATCGAGCCCCACGCGCACCGCGCCACCTTTGGCGAGCTTGCCGAATAGGAGCTCCTCAGCAAGCGGCTTCTTGATGTGCTCCTGAATGACTCGCGCAAGCGGGCGGGCACCGTAGAGCGGGTCGTAGCCCTTTTCGGCGAGCCAGGAGCGCGCCGAATCCGTCAGTTCGATGGTGACGTTGCGGTCGGCCAACTGCGCCTCGAGCTGCATGACGAACTTGTCGACCACGCGCGCCACGATGTCCGGGGTGAGGTTGGCGAAGGGGATGATGGCATCGAGGCGGTTGCGGAATTCGGGCGTGAAGGTCCGCTTCACCGCCTCCTCGTCCTCGCCCACGCGCACGCTGCGCTCGAAGCCGATGGCGGGCTTGGCCATGTCGGCCGCGCCGGCGTTCGAGGTCATGATCAGGATCACGTTGCGGAAATCGACCTGCTTGCCGTTGTGGTCGGTGAGCTTGCCGTGATCCATCACCTGCAAAAGGATGTTGAACAGATCGGGGTGCGCCTTTTCGATCTCATCCAGAAGCAGCACGCAGTGCGGGTTCTGGTCGATCGCGTCTGTCAGCAGGCCTCCCTGGTCGAAGCCCACGTAGCCAGGCGGGGCGCCGATCAGGCGCGAGACTGAGTGCCGCTCCATGTACTCAGACATGTCGAAGCGGATGAGCTGGATGCCCATGGTTTTGGCGAGCTGCTTGGCGACTTCGGTTTTGCCCACGCCGGTGGGGCCGGTGAAGAGGTAGCAGCCGATCGGCTTCTCGCCGTCGCGCAGCCCCGCGCGGGCGAGCTTGATCGCGGCGGAGAGCGCCTCGATCGCTTTGTCCTGGCCGAACACCATCGCCTTCAGGTCGCGTTCGAGGTTCTTCAGCACCTCCTTGTCGTCTGCGGAGACCGACTTCGGTGGAATGCGCGCGATCTTGGCGACGATGTCCTCCACGTCCTTCACGGTGACGGTCTTGCGGCGCTTGTTCTCGGGCAGGAGCATGCGCGCCGCTCCCACCTCGTCGATCACGTCGATCGCCTTGTCGGGCAGCTTGCGGTCGTGGATGTAGCGGGCGGAGAGTTCGACCGCGGCCTTGATCGCCTCGTCCGTGTAGCGGACCTTGTGGTGCTTCTCGTAGTTGGACTTCAGCCCCTTGAGGATCTTGATCGTGTCGTCGATGGAAGGTTCCGCCACGTCGATCTTCTGGAAGCGGCGAACGAGCGCGCGGTCCTTTTCGAAGTAGTTGCGGTACTCCTTGTAGGTGGTCGAGCCGATGCAGCGCAGCGTGCCGGAGGCGAGCGCCGGCTTGAGCAGGTTGGAGGCGTCCATCGCGCCCCCTGAGGTGGCGCCCGCACCGATCACGGTGTGGATCTCGTCGATGAACAGGATGGCGCCGGGCTGGGCCTCGAGCTCCGCCACCACCGCCTTCAGACGCTCCTCGAAGTCCCCGCGGTAGCGCGTGCCAGCGAGCAGGGCGCCCATGTCGAGGGCGTAGATGGTGCAGCGAGACAGCACGTCCGGCACGTCGCCTTCGACGATTCGCTTGGCGAGACCTTCCGCGATTGCGGTCTTGCCCACGCCGGGGTCGCCCACATAGAGCGGGTTGTTCTTGGTGCGCCGGCAGAGGATCTGGATGGTGCGCTCCACCTCCGCTTCGCGTCCGATCAGCGGGTCGATCTTGCCCTGCGCGGCCTTGCGGTTGAGGTTGATGCAGTAGTTGGCCAGTGCCTCCTGGCCGCGGCGGGAGGATTTCTCCTCGCGCCCCGAGCCCTCGTCGTCGTGCGAGGCCGAGCCCTGGACGGGACGGCGTTCCGACTTGCCGGGCACCTTGGCGATGCCGTGGCTGATGTAGTTCACCGCATCAAGCCGCGTCATGTCCTGCTGCTGCAGGTAATAAACGGCGTGGCTCTCGCGTTCAGAGAAAAGGGCGACCAGCACGTTCGCCCCCGTCACCTCATCCCGGCCCGAGGACTGGACATGGATGGCCGCACGCTGGACGACACGCTGGAAGCCCGCGGTGGGTTTGGGGTCGCCGCCGCGGTCGGTGACCAAGCCGGCAAGATCTTTGTCGAGGAACTCGGTGAGGTCGCGACGGAGCTTGTCAATGTCCACCGCGCATGCCTTCAGAACGGCGGCGGCGTCCGAGTCTTCGGACAGCGAAAGCAGAAGATGTTCGAGCGTGGCGTATTCGTGGCGTCGTTCGGCAGCGAAGGCGAGAGCGCGATGGAGAGTCTGCTCGAGATTGCGCGACAGCATCAGGTCTTTCTCCTCCGCCCGGGGCCGGCCGCGCATCGGCCAGCCTGGGGTGCGCGCGACGCTCCCATCGCGTCGCCTCCCCTGATCATGCGGGGTGTTTGGTGAAAAATGTCAGACCCCGCCCGCATCACTCCTTCTCGATGGTGCACTGGAGCGGGTGCTGGTGCTGCCGGGCGAGATCCATCACCTGGGTGACTTTGGTTTCCGCCACCTCGTACGTGTAGACGCCGCACACGCCCACGCCCCGGCGGTGCACGTGCAGCATGATGCGGGTGGCTTCTTCGCGCGACTTGTTGAAGAAGCGTTCGAGCACGTGAACGACGAACTCCATCGGCGTGTAGTCGTCGTTCAGCATCAAGACTTTGTACATGCTCGGCTTGCGCGTCTTCGGCCGTGCCTTGACGACGACGCCGGCGTTCGGCGTTTCACCCGAGCCGTTGCGTTTGTCGGTGTCGCTCATCGCTCCCGATGCGGCCAATCCAACGGGCGCACCGTCGCGCCCTGCGCAAAGCATATCGGAAGCGGGACGCCGGCGGAAAGAGTGTTGCAGCGCCTCCGGCTTCTGCGCACGATCGCGTGTAGACGCACAACGGGCCCGGCAGAACGTCCGCCGGGCCCGAATCGCAGCCAAAGCCGCCGGGGCTGGCCCCGCCGCCTGCCTCAGGCAGCGAGCGGGCGGGTCAGGGTGGTGACGGTGGCGTTGACGCGCTCGGCCATCGGCGCCATCGCCTTCTCGGCGAGCTTGGCCCCGTGTTCGGAAATCTTGCCCGCTTCGGCGATCATCTTCTCCATTGCCGCCTTGGCGAACGTCATCTGCAAGTCCATCGCCTCGCGCAGGCTCTTGGCCGAGGCGAGCGCCTTGGCGTTGGCCATCGTCTCGTCGAACGCGGTCTGCTGCGCGGCAAGCAGGGTCTTGGCGATCTCCTGCATGCCCTCCGTCAGAACCGTGGTGGACTTCAGCATTGCCTCGAGGTTGCCGCGGCCGAGCTCCATCACCGCCTCGAACTGCTTCTGGGCGGCGGCAACGTGCTTCGTCGCCTCCTCCATCTGGGTCTTGAACGCGGCCTGGGCCTGCTCCACGCCGGCCTTCACCTGGTCCATGGTCTTTTCCGCCACCTCGGCGGTGGTCTCGACGATTGCCTTGTTCTTCGTGCTCATGGCGGGGCTCCTTTCCAGAGAGCAAAGGGTTTTGCTGCACTGCAGCACAACGGTACGTGGCAAGCGGCGAAGACGCTGTCAAGGGCTTTTGTTGCGCCGCAGCATGAGGCGCGACGGCCACACCTTTTGCAGGAAGTGTCCAGAACCCTTTGTGTTTTCCGCATTTATTCTGGACAGGGGCACGCTCCCCCGCCTAGCCTGCGCGCCTCTGCCAACTCGGCCCCAACGCTGGAGCAAACCATGGCCTGCTTCGCTGCCCCTGCGTCCACGCGATGCACCGGCTGATCGCGACCTCCTTCGTCGCGGTGATGGCCGCCGCCGCGCCCGCGCAGGCCCAAATCGGCAGCGACCGCTACGCCTCCATCGTCGTCGACGCCGGAACGGGACGGGTGTTGTCGGCGGTAAACGCCGATGCGCCGCGCCACCCTGCCAGCCTAACAAAGATGATGACGGCCTACATGGTGTTTGAGGCCGTGCAAAACCGCCGCGCGAACTGGTCAACGCCGGTCGTGTTCTCCGCCCACGCCGCCGCCCAACCGCCGTCCAAGCTCGGCCTTCCCGCCGGCACGCAGATCACGCTCGAGGAAGCGACCCTCGCTCTGATCACACGGTCGGCGAACGACGCGGCTGCCGCGGTTGCCGAGGCTCTCGGCGGCACGGAAGCGAATTTCGCCCGGCTGATGACACTGCGTGCGCGCAGCCTCGGCATGTCCAGCACCACGTTCCGCAACGCCTCCGGCCTGCCGCATCCCGAGCAGGTCACCACCGCGCGCGACATGGCCGTGCTTGGGCTCAGGCTCATCCAGGATTTCCCGGCCGACTACCGGCTGTTCGCCACCACCGAGACGCGGGTGCGCCACCTGCGCCTCACCAACCACAACCGCATGCTGGCCAGCTACGAGGGGGCGGACGGTGTCAAAACCGGCTTCATCCGCGCCTCGGGCTTTAACCTTGTTGCCTCCGCTGTGCAAAGCGGGCGTCGGCTGATCGGGGTGGTGATGGGGGGGGCGAGTGCGGCAGAGCGCGACGCGCACATGGCCGACCTGCTCGACCAAGGGTTCGGGTTGAGCGAGGTTCGGGTGGCGCAGGCCGGACCGCCCCTCGCCCTTGTTCCCCGCGCCCGCGCCGAGGCCCAGCGCCCCGAACCGCAGCGGCAAGCCGCCCCGCGTCCCACCGCCCTGCCCCCTCGGCAGGCTGCGCCGGCCGCCGTCTGGGGCATCCAAGTCGGTGCCTTTTCCGATCGTGCCGGAGCACAGAGCGCCGCCGCCAATGCCCGCCGCACGCTTGGTGCTGGCACAGTGACGGTGGAGCAGGCGAGGGTGGGGAACAGAACGGTGTGGCGGGCGCGGGTGATGGGCTTGAGCGAGCAACAGGCGCGGCGGTTCTGCGCCCAGCGCACCAAGGCCCGGGGGGAATGCGCTGTGCTGGCGCCAGCCGCGCCCATCGCAGCGCCTCCCGCCGGGGCGGCGCGCCGCACCGTCGACGCGTCTCCCTCCGCCGCGCCGCGCGGCTAGGCCCTCAGCGCATCGCGCCGCGCGCGTCCACCGGAAACAGAGCCTCCACCCGCCCGCTGCGGATCGCTACGAACCAGTCGTGGCGATCCACCGTCGGGTCGCAGTGGCCAGGGATCAGGCGGAGCTTCTCTCCCAGTTTCGGCCCGCTGACGGTCGCCGGATCCCAAAGGAGAGTGAGATGCTCGTCCGAGGCGCTGGTGACCGTCAGCCCAGGCACGTCAGCCACCACGGGAAGGCCCGAATCGATCGCCACCCCCTTGTGCCCGACATCGAGCACCGCCCGGCCCGGAGCGGGCGCGCTGACGACGGTCGCGAGCACAAAGAGGGCCTGGGCGAAATCGCGCACCGGCTCGCCCGCAGCGTCGCGGTTGTGGGCGTAGTCCGCGTCCATCAGCGCGTAGGAGCCGACTTGCAGCTCCGTCCACACCCCAGCGGCGAGTTCGTGCGCGAAAGCGCCCGTCCCGCCGCCGGAGACGATTTTCGCATGCAGGCCGCGTTCGGCGAGGGCTGAGAGGGTTTGGCGCACGGCCTCAGCCGCCTGCGCGATTGCGGCTGCGCGTTCGGCGTCGCTCCGCAGGTGCTGGGCCCTGCCGTGATAGGCCTGCAGCCCAGCGAAGCCGAGCCGGGTGGAGTGCGCCACACGCTCGGCGAGGGCGGCGGCCGGGGCGCCCGGCGCGATGCCGCAGCGGCCCTGCCCGACATCGATTTCTACCAGCACCTCAATGCGCGTGCCGCACGCCTCCGCCGCCTGCTCGAGCGCCCAGACCTGCGCGGCGTCATCAACGCACACCATCACCTCTGCCAGCCGTGTCAGCCCCATCAGGCGGCGAAGCTTGGCGTCGCCCCACACCTCGTTGGAGACGAGCACACTGCCCACGCCACCCCATACAAGCGCCTCAGCCTCGCCCACCTTCTGCACGCAGGCGCCGACCGCGCCGCGCGCCACCTGCATCCGCGCGATCGTCGAGGATTTGTGCGTCTTGGCGTGAGGGCGGAGTGCCACGCCGGTGCCAGCGACGTGCTTGGCCATCGCGTCCAGATTCGCCTCGAAGGCATCGAGATCGAGAAGCAGGGCCGGCGTGTCGATCGCATCCAGCGCATCGCCCGGCAGGGCCGGAGGAGGGAGGGGCATGGGGTTCCGTGTGGTAGGGACGTGGTGCAGGGACGTTAGCCGCACCCGAAGCGGCCGGCGAGGGGGCGGCTCGGGCTCGGGGTGTCGGAAAAGTTTACACCTTGTCCTGTTCGCGGGCGTGCCGGGCTTGGTTGCCTGGCCCATCTTGCCTGGCCGGAGCGAAGAATCGTTTTATCAAGAAAATCAGCCTCTTGGCCAGGTTCGGCTCGTGCCGCGCTGGGCAGGGCGAGGCGGCCCGCGCCGGCCGCACGACCCTGTCGGAATTCTTTACACCGACGAGGGACGTGCTGGATCGGCGGATGGCAAGCCCTTGATTTTGGGCGGCCTTCCGTCTCTGGCACGACACGTGCAAACCAATATGATGGCCTGCCGTCGCAGCCACGATCGAGGATGGAAAGGAAAGTTTGATGCCAAAACAAAACTGTCTGCTCGCGGGCATCGTGTTGTGTGCTCTGGCCACCAGCCCGGCGGTCGCCGGCCAAGTGGTTTCGGGCTTCAACGCCAACATGCTCCCCCGCAACGATGACGGGTCAACGGGCCCCGTTGACATCGGGTTCTCATTAAACTTTTTCGGTACCACCTACACACAGGTTTACGTCAACAACAACGGCAACGTCACCTTTGATGGCCCGCTCGCAACTTTCACCCCATTCCCGCTGCTTAACACTGCCGCGAAGATCATCGCCCCATTTTTCGCTGACGTCGACACCACGGGCGAGGGCAGCCAGGTGGTGACCTATGGCACCGGCACTTTCGACGGCCGTCCTGCCTTTGGCGTGAACTGGGTCAATGTCGGCTACTTCGCCGGTCGCTTTGACAAGCTCAACAGCTTCCAATTGCTCCTCGTTGACCGGTCGGACATCGCCATTGGCGACGCCGACATCATTTTTAACTATGATCGCATAGAGTGGGAGACGGGCGACGCCTCTGACGGGTCAAACGGGCTCGGCGGATCTTCCGCCCGCGCCGGCTGGTCGAATGGCGTCGACCGGTCGTTCGAACTGCCGGGGTCGGCCGTGAACGGCGCGTTTCTGGACGGCGGACCGAACGCCCTGATTTCTTCAAGCAACGTAAACCAGGCCGGGCGCTGGATCTTTGCGGTGCGCGGGGGGGAAGTCCCGCCGTCTGAGCCGCTGCCGGTGCCGGAGCCAGCCTCGCTTGCTTTGCTGGCCCTGGGCTTGCTCGGCCTCGGCTTCGCCCGCCGCCAGGTCTGACGATCGGCTGCCACGTTGCAAGGGGGGGCGGCGCAGCAGCGCCGCCCCTTTGCGTCTGCGTCGGGCTTTGGCTGCCCCCTCTCTGTGCCGTCTCGCCGCCGTCTCCGCGGTTGGCCCATCGGCGGAGCGCGCCGCAAGGGGAATGTTCGCGCGGGTCGGCCCTCTCCGCCTGCGTGCTCGGAGCGCGCGGCCTAGCCGCCACCGCCCGTCAAAACGGCCTCTCCACATCGACCCAGAGGCAGGGGTCGTCCTCCCCCAAACCGCACACGGCGACGCTAACCGTGGTCAAAGGCCGGCGAGAGGTGATGTCGAGCCCTCTATGCTCTATGGTAGCCATCCGCAAATTCGACCGCGCATGGCTGCGGCGCGTGAATCTCGACCCCGGCAGCGCCGTTGGTGCGGAGCCCGGGTTCTGCGGGCAAGAGAACGACGCGCTGGGTCGACACCCAGTGCGCATTGACTCCCTGCTTCTCCTGGCGGGCGCGGGCGGACGCGGGCGGACGAGGTTCGCCGCCGAGGATCGCGACCGCAACAGCGCGGCCACAGGGCGGCACCGAGCCCTCGGCCCTTGTCGGTGGCGTGGCGGCAAGCACGGCGGCCAGCCCCGCCGCCAGCAACCAGAGGCGGCTGGCGCAACTGGGCAGCCGCACGTCAGGCACGCCAAAACCCAGCTGAAGCGAAGCGGGTGCGGCGATCACGCGGCAGCCCTCACACAGCGACCTGGCGCTCAAGCACTGGTGCAACCGCGGACCAGCGCATGGTCGAGAGCAAGACCTCCTCGCCACGAACGATGATCCAGCGCGGTGTGCCGGACCGCAGGCTCAGCCGATCACGCACCCAGCGCAGGTCCTCAGGCCAGAGGGAATTCTCCGCAATGTCGCGGAAAAAGGGGAATTTGAGCTTGCGGTACGTCAGTCGGGCCCTGGTCGGGCTCGCCAGGAAGGAGGGTTCGATCGTCGCCTCCCACGACCGACACGGAAGGCAGTCGTACGCACCGATGTAGATTAGCTGGACCGGACGGTCAGGATGCGCCACGCGATCGGGGGGAAGCCTTCCCGCTGCGTCTGGTGCCCCATCTTCACCACCGGTGGTCACACAGGCCGAGACAAGGGATGTGCCGGCGATCAGCAGCACCGACCTTCTGCCGAACAGGACGCCCCATGGGCGAGGCAGGGCCGTAGACGACGCCATGGCGATCTCATCCTCCCTTCTCTCGGGACCGAACGATGTCATCCCAACCGTAGACGCTACCGTTTTAGCGCCGGGTTACCCAATGGAGTCAAGCGGTCAGCCCGGGCGGCGCATCAGAGCCCAGATCAGAATCGCAGCGGCGACCGACACGTTCAGGCTCTCCACCCGGCCCGACCCCGGGATGGTGACCCGCGCTGCACAAGCGGAGAGAGTCTCGGCTGCCGGGCCTTCCTCCTCATTCCCAAGGACAAGCGCGATCGGCCGGTCCT
>CALBEG010000015.1 GCA_937927455.1 uncultured Elioraea sp.
GTCTTTCATCCCCGGGGCCAGTGATCTTTCCCAAGGGAGCTGTCCCTGGCGCGGTCGTGGCCGCGTCATATGGCGCCCACCTGCGATGAGCGGGCCTTGGGAGGATGCAACGCCAACGGCCAGGGCGGCTCCGCGCCGCACGGCCGACGGTGCCAGGATCCGCGCTGCCAAACGCGCTCTGCGTTGCCTGCTGCGCGCGCGTCGGGCGGGTCTTGATCCGCGGGCAGGGCTTCTCCTCGCGGGACACGTGCTCGAGTGTCTTCGTCCGCCGCCCGGCGCGCTCGTCGCCGGGTTTTGGCCGCTGCCGGGCGAGATCGATCCACGCCCCCTGATGCTGGCGCTCGCAGGGCGCGGCCACGCGCTCGCGCTTCCGGTCACTGGCCCGCGCGGCACGCCGCTCTCCTTCCGCCTGTTCCGCTTCGGCGACACCCTTGGTCCTGGCCCTTTTTACACCCTGCAACCGGCCCGGGAGGCGCCCGACGTGACTCCCGATTGGCTCCTCGTTCCGTTGCTCGCCTTCGACCGGACGGGGCAGCGCCTTGGCCACGGGGCCGGGTATTATGACGCCACGCTCGCGGCCCTGCGGGCACGGCGTCGCGTCTTCGCCCTCGGCATGGCCTTCGCTGCCCAGGAGGTCGAGCGGGTGCCGGTCGACGAACGGGACCAGCGGCTCGATGCGATCGCCACGGAAACCGGAGTGAATGTACCATGACCACGGGCAGCTGCGGACGGCTGCGACCGGATCGGCACGGGTTCTGCCATGGCGTGGCGCAAGCGCCGGAATGTTATCCGCGACGACATGCTGAAGACGATCGCCGAGACCTTCGTCTTCGGCGAGGGCGACCGAGACGAGGAGACGATCCGCCTGCTCTGGCGGCGTCACACCGATGCCGAACTCGCCGCCCAGGCGATCGCGCGGTGGCGTCTCGACGAGGATTACAGCCAGTGGTGGGAGGAGTTTTCGCGCGACCCTTCGCACATGGAACGCTACGGCTACACCAGCCAGGATCTCGCGGAAGCGTTCAGGCGGCTTCGCGCGAACTGGAAAAAGCGGCTTCGGCGTCGTCGTCGTGCGCGAGACGCCAAAGCCGAGGGCGGAGCCTGAGCGCAGGTTCGCCTTCCGCCCCCCTCGTTGCGATCAGGGAGCGGTTTGGGTGAGGATCCTCTTTCTCGGCGACGTGGTTGGCCGGTCCGGGCGCGATGCGGTCGCACGCCACCTGCCTGACCTCCGCGCGCGTCTTGCCCCTGATCTCGTCGTCATCAACGCTGAGAACGCGGCGCACGGGTTCGGGCTGACGCCGGAGATTGCGCGGGCCTTGTTCGCCGCCGGAGCGGATGTGCTCACCTTGGGCAACCATGCCTGGGACCGGCGCGAGATCATTCCCTATATCGAGGGCGAACCACGCCTCCTTCGTCCCCTGAACTATCCGCCGGGCACGCCTGGGCGAGGGGCGGGAGTGTTCGGGGTCGGGCAGCAGCGTGTGCTCGTCGTCAACGCCATGGGGCGGCTGTTCATGGAGCCGCTCGACTGCCCGTTCCGCACCATCGAGGCGCTTTTGGAGAGCCACGGGCTCGGGCGCACTGTGCAGGCGATCGTCATCGACCTGCATGCCGAGGCGACGAGCGAGAAGGCCGCCTTCGCCCACCTGTTCGACGGGCGCGTCTCCCTCGTCGTCGGCACGCACACCCATGTGCCGACGGCAGATTGGCGAATCCTTCCCGGCGGGACGGCGTTCCAGTCAGATGCCGGCATGTGCGGTGATTACGACAGCGTGATCGGCATGCAGAAGGACGCTTCGGCGTCCCGCTTCGTCCGTCGCCTGCCGGCTGAGCGGCTCGCGCCGGCCGAGGGCGAAGCAACCGTGTGCGGCGTGTTCGTCGAGACCGACGACGCGACGGGGCTTGCGCGCTGGCTTGCTCCCGTTCGCGTGGGCGGGGTTTTGGCGCCGACCCTGCCGGCCTTGCGGGAGGGCGGCTGACGGGGCACCCCCATCCCTTTTCCCCCCGTCCTCTTCGCTGCTACACCCGCCGCTGTTCGCGCTTCGAGCCCAGACGAGTCGCGGCCATGGCAGGCCATTCGCAGTTCAAGAACATCATGCACCGCAAGGGCGCGCAGGACGCCAAGCGCGCCCGTCTGTTCGCCAAGCTCATCCGCGAGATCACAGTCGCGGCTCGCCATGGCCTCCCCGACCCCGCCGCCAACCCGCGGCTGCGCGCCGCCGTCGTCGCCGCCCGCCAGGCCAACATGCCGAAGGACACGGTGGAGCGCGCGATCAAGAAGGCCTCCGGCGAGGGTGGGGCGGAGGACTATGTCTCCCGCCGCTACGAGGGCTACGGGCCTGGCGGTGTCGCAATCATCGTCGAGGCGTTGACCGACAATCTCAATCGCACCGCCTCGGACATCCGCTCGCTGTTCTCCAAGCATGGCGGCGCGCTGGGCGAGACCAACTCCGTCGCCTTCCTGTTCGATCGTCTGGGCGTGATCCGCTACCCGGCTGCCGCGGCTTCGGCTGAGGCGATGCTGGAGGCAGCGATCGAGGCTGGTGCAGAGGACGTGCAGAGCGGGGAGGGAGCGCATGAGGTGTTCTGCGCGCCGGAGGATCTGTTCGCTGTGCGCGACACGCTCGCCGCCCGCTTCGGCGACCCTGAGGAGGCGAAGCTCGACTGGCGCCCGAAGACCACCGCGCCGATCGACGAGGAGCAGGCCCAGGCCGTGTTGAAACTGATCGACGCGCTCGAGGACCTCGACGACGTGCAGGCGGTGTTCGCCAACTTCGAGGTCTCCGACGACGTGCTGGCCAGGCTCGGTGCCTGACGGAGGGCAGCGACCCTACCGCGTGCTCGGCCTCGACCCGGGGCTCGGCACGACGGGATGGGGAGTGATCGACGCTTGGGGCTCCTCGTTGCGCCATGTCGCTGATGGGGTGGTGGACACCGATTCGTCCCTCGACCTCGCTCCCAGGCTCGCCGCGCTCCACGCCGCACTCGCTGGCATCATCGACCGCTACCGGCCCGACGCCGCCGCGGTGGAGGAAACCTTCGTCAACCGCAACCCGCGCTCCACGCTCAAACTGGGCCAGGCGCGCGGCGTGGTTCTGCTCGCGCCAGCCCTCGCCGGGATTCCGGTGGCGGAATACCAGCCGACGGCGGTGAAGCGCGCGGTGACGGGCCAGGGCCATGCGGCGAAGGAGCAGGTGCAGGCGATGGTGCGGCATCTGTTGCCCGGCGCCGCGCCGGGTCGGCCTGACGCGGCGGATGCGCTCGCTGTCGCCATCTGCCACGCCCACACCCTTGCCACACTCGCTCGGTTTGCCCGCGCATGATCGGCAGGCTCTCCGGCACACTCGTCTCGGCCGAGGCCGAGACGGTGCTGATCGATGTGGGTGGCGTCGGCTACGAGGTCGGCGTGTCGATGCGCACCCGCGCCGCACTCCCTGCGCCCGGCGGTCCCGTCACCCTCGCCATCGAGACTTTGGTGCGGGAGGATGCGATCACGCTCTTCGGTTTTCTCGATACCGGCGAAAGGGCGGCGTTCCGCACGCTTCTCGGCGTGCAGGGGGTGGGGGCGAAACTGGCGCTCGCCCTCCTTTCCGCCTTCTCTCCCGCGGAGATCGCGCGTGCGGTGGCGGCGAAGGACGCCAAGGCGCTGACCCGCGCCGCCGGGGTTGGGCCACGGCTCGCCGCGCGGCTGGTGACGGAACTTGCCGGCAAACCAGGGTTCCTGGACGCTGCAGTTGGCACCCTCGCGCCCGCGGCCGCCGCACCCGTGCCCTCCCTGCCGGCCGACCCTGCCCTTGCCGACGCCCTCTCGGCGCTTGCCCATCTCGGCTATCGCCGCGGCGAGGCGGAACCGGTCTTGGCTGCGGCCCGCGCGCGGCTTGGCACCGGCGCCACGGTTGAGGCGTTGATCCGTGACGCTCTGAAGGCGCTGGCACCGCGATGACAGGCCCCGACCGCACCGACCGCCCCGACCGGCTGGCCGACCCTGCCGCGCGCGGAGACGATCTCGGCGAAGCGGCCCTTCGCCCGACCCGGCTTGCCGAGTTCATCGGTCAGGCCCAGGTCAAGGCTAACCTAGCCATCTTCGTCGAGGCCGCGCGCGCCCGCGGCGAGGCGCTTGATCACGTCCTGCTGCACGGGCCCCCGGGCTTGGGCAAAACCACGCTCGCCCAGATCGTCGCGCGCGAACTCGGCGTTGGCTTTCGCGCCACCTCGGGCCCGGTGATCCAGCGCGCGGGCGACCTCGCGGCCATCCTGACCAACCTTGCTCCGCGCGACGTGCTGTTCATCGACGAGATCCACCGCCTGCAGCCGGCGATCGAGGAGATCCTCTACCCGGCGATGGAGGATTTCCGGCTCGATCTCATCATCGGCGAGGGCCCGGCTGCGCGCACGGTGCGAATAGACCTCCCGCCGTTCACCCTGATCGGCGCCACGACGCGGTCGGGGCTGATCGCCACCCCGTTGCGCGATCGTTTTGGCATTCCGTTGCGTCTCACCTTTTATGCGCCGGAGGAACTCGTCGCCATCGTGCGCCGGGCAGCGGCCCTGCTCGACCTCGATCTCGCCCCCGATGGGGCGGAGGAGATCGCGCGCCGATCGCGCGGCACGCCCCGCATCGCCGGCCGCCTGTTGCGGCGGGTGCGCGACTTCGCCGCCGTTGAAGGGGTGGCGGTGGTCGATCGCGCGGCTGCCGATGCAGCCCTCACCCGGCTTGAGGTCGATCGGCGGGGGCTCGATGCGATGGATCGGCGCTACCTCGCGCTGATTGCGGACCGTCACGGCGGCGGGCCGGTGGGGGTGGAGACGATCGCCGCCGCGCTTGCTGAGTCGCGCGACGCGATCGAGGACGTGATCGAGCCCTACCTAATCCAGGAAGGCTTTGTTTTGCGCACGCCACGCGGGCGCGTGCTGGGCGAGGCGGGGTGGCGGCATCTCGGCCTCACTCCGCCGCGCGGGGCGCAACCGGATCTACTGGCGCTTCGCGACGACCCCGATGCCTGAGCCCGAGCCCCATCGCTTTCGCCTGCGCGTCTATTTCGAGGACACGGATGCGGGCGGCGTCGTCTATCACGCCTCATACCTGCGTTTCGCCGAGCGCGCGCGCACGGAATGGATGCGCGATGTGGGCTTTGCCCACTCGCAGTTGATGGTACAGGAAGGCCTGATCTTCGTCGTCAAGCGGCTCGCGATCGACTATCTCCGCCCGGCGCGTCTTGACGAGTCGCTGACCGTCGAGACGCGGCTGACAGGCCTTGGCCGCGCGTCTGTGACCTTGGCGCAAACGGTGCAGCGGGAGGACGCGACGGTGGCCGCGCTCGAGGTGGTGCTTGCCTGCGTGCGTCTTGCCACCGGCAGGCCGGAAGCGATGCCGGAGGGGTTGCGCGGGCTGATCCGCGCGCGAACTGGGGTGTGAGGGGAATGGACCGGGCAGTCGACGCGTCAGGGCTGGCAGCGGGGGCGCACGATCTGTCGCTGTGGGGCCTGTTCCTGCAGGCCGACATCGTGGTGAAGGCGGTGATGGTGGGGCTTCTGCTCGCCTCCGTCGTCGTCTGGGCGGTGATCTTCGAGAAAGTCGCCACCATCCGCCGCCTGAATGCGCGCGCAGACGGGTTCGAGGACGATTTCTGGTCGGGCCGCGACTTGGGTGACCTATTCGAGCGCGTGCGCGACGAGCCCAAGCATCCCATGGAGGCGGTGTTCGCCGCCGCCATGCGCGAGTGGCAGAAGAGTACGGGCAGGCTTCTGCACGCCTCGGAAAACGTGCGCGCGTCGTTGAAGGAGCGGATCGAGCGCGCCATGGGCATCACCATCCAGCGCGAGATGGAGCGGCTCGAACGCTGGATGGTCTTCCTCGCCTCGGTCGGGTCGGCCGCACCCTTCATCGGCCTGTTTGGCACGGTGTGGGGCATCATGAACTCGTTCGCCGCGATTGCGCAGATGCGCAACACCAACCTCGCGGTGGTGGCACCGGGCATTGCGGAAGCGCTGTTCGCCACTGCGATCGGACTTGCCGCCGCCATTCCCGCCGTGCTCGCCTACAACAAGATCAGTACTGATCTCGCCCGCTATGCCGCCCGGCTCGAAGCCTTCGCTGCCGAGTTCAGCGCCATCCTGTCGCGGCAGATGGAGGAGAGGCGGGTTTGATGGCGGGCGCGATCCTCGACCCCCCGCGGGGGGTGAAAGGCAAGCGGCGGTATCGGCCGATGGCGGAGATCAACATGA
>CALBEG010000016.1 GCA_937927455.1 uncultured Elioraea sp.
GTGGTCGCAGCTCTTTGGCTCACGGTCAAGCATTGGCGCGTCCTCGGTTGGGCGCCGACGGCAGCACCGCGGCCGAACTGTTTCGCTATCAGAACGCCGCCCTTGTTCACGCCGGGCGTTGGTCAGGACACGCTTGCCCAGCCCGCGCTGGCTGGCAGTTGCCGTGGGCTGCGAGAATCTCCTTGATCGCGGCACCGCAGTGTCCGCAGTCCGGGCGGCAGTTGCAGCGTTGCCAAACCTCTCTGCAGCAGGTGGCGCCGTTTTCGACGGCGCTGCGGATGGCACGGTCGGAGAGCGCGTTGCAGAGGCAGACGAGCATGGCGTGTGCGACCCTTGTGGTATTCGGCGAATGCTGCGGACTCGCTTGCGAGTGGCTCGCATTCGCACCGAAGGTATCGCCGAAGCTCGGTCTGCCGCGTTGCGCTAGATCAAGGCCTCGCTGTGCTGACCTCTCTGAGAGGGAGGACGGAGAGAGCGGGGCGATTCCTGCCCCGCTCGCCGACACCGGCGCGTGCGGCCTGTTCGGGCCTACGCCGCCTCTTTGGCCTCCTCCTTGGCCTCTTCCTTCGCCTCCTCCGCCGCTTCAGCCGGCGCCGGCGGGGCGTCGCCCTCATAGGACGGTGGCGGGCGGAAGCCACGCACCGCCTTCTCCATCAGCGTGGCGAGGTGGATGGCCTGGCGGTCCTGGTAGGGGCCGGTGATGATTTGCACGCCAATCGGCAGCCCCCCCTTGACGGCGCCGATCGGGGCAACCGTCGCTGGCAGGTAGGCCAGCGTGGCGAGGCCGGCCCAGAACAGCTGCGTCGTCACCGGCTGCGGCTGGCCGTTCACCAGGATGGTGCGTTCGTGGCGCTGGCCTTCCTGGTCGTGCGGCACGGCAGCGGTTGCGGCAACGGGGCAGAGCAGCGCGTCCCAGTCGCGGAAGAAGGCGGCGAAAGCGCGGCGGATCTTCAGCCGAGTCTCGTTTAGCCGAAGCCAGAGCCGATGCGGCAGAGCGTAGCCGCGCGCCATCAGCGCGACATAATCGTCGCTCGCCTCGCCGAACTTGCGCGCCTCTTCGGCCCAGAATGCGGCTTGCTCGTCTGTCAGCCGCATCGATGTCGCCGCGCGCAAAAGCAGGATGTAGGTGCGCCAGAGTTCCGCCCAGTCGACCTCGGGGCGGGCGGTGAGGTCGACCTTAGCCCCTTCTTTCTTGAAGGTGCGGGCGAGCGCCTCGACCTTCTTCGCATATTCCTCATCGACCGGCGCGACGGGGCAGTCCGCCATGATGGCGACCTTCAGCCCCTTGATGCCGGGCAGGCGCGGCTTGGGCAGGTTCACCTTCCAAGCGACGGTGTCGATCTCGTCCGGGCCTGCGATCACATCGAGCGCGGTCATCAGGTCCGCGCCCCCGCGGGCGAGCGGCCCGATGACCGACATGTCGGTCTCGCCGAGCGTGCCGAGGCCATGGCCGCGCGGCGAGCACACGCCCCAGCTCGGCTTGTGCCCATACACGCCGCAATAGTGTGCTGGGTTGCGGATTGAGGCGCCGATGTCTGAGCCGAGTTCCAGCCCCGTCAGCCCCGCTGCCAGCGCTGCCGCCGACCCGCCAGATGAGCCGCCCGGAGAGCGCGCATGCTGCCAGGGGTTGTTCGTCTGCCCATAGACCGCATTGTAGGTCTGCCAATCAGCCAACATCAGCGGCACATTGGTTTTGCCGAACACCACCGCTCCAGCAGCGCGCAGGCGCGTGACCGCAAGCGCATCCTCTCTTGCGATGTTGTCTTTGTTCGCCGGGTCGCCCCACGTGGTGGGGAGCCCCTCGACATCGAAGGACTCCTTCACCGTCATTGGCACGCCGTGCAGAGGCCCTGCGATGTCGCCGCGGGCGAGGCGCCGGTCCAAAAGCGCGGCCTCTTTGCGCGCACGCTCGGCATCGAGGGCGACGATCGCATTCAGCCCCGGGTTGAAGGCCTCGATCCGCTTCAGGTAGAGCTCGAAAAGCTCGAGCGCGCCGATCTTCTTCTGACGGATCATGGCGGCGAGCTTCGTCGCCGAGGCGAACGCGATCTCATTCATGCGGCGTGGTCTCCGGGAATGATGGGCGAGCGCGGAGGTTTGGCCGCAAATCACGCGCCGCGCAACCCGGCGCACGTGCATGGTTCGCCTGCATGGCGGGGCTGCCTGGCTTGCTTGTGGGGCGCGGGGCAGCGCGCGCTCACGGGACCTTGACCATCTCCACGGGGGGAGACGGGGCCATTCCTCCCCCGAACCCCCTCAGCCACGGCCGCGCGCACGCCGCGCCAAGGGGTGGGGCGGGCGAAGCCGCAAAGAAGGCGCAGCCTCGACGTCCGCGCCGCCGGCTCTTCGTCGTCAGCGTCTGCCGACCCCTCAGCCCTTGGCGGTGGAGGCGTCGATCCAGCCGATGTTCCCGTCGTCGCGGCGATAGACCACGGAGAGGCAGCCGGTCTTGCGGTCGCGGAACATCAGCACCGGGGCGTGCGCGAGGTCAAGCCGCATCACCGCCTCGCCCACGGTCAGGGTCTCGATTTCGGCCGGAAGTTCGGCAACGACGGTCGCATGGTCGCCGTTCAGATCGAGCGTCTCCACGTCATCGGCGCCGACCAGTTCGGACACCGGTTCGGGTGAGAGAACGAACTGGCGCGCCTTTTCGGGCCGTTCGCGGAGCGCGAGGTCGCGTGCATGATCGTTCACCTTGCGGCGGTAGCGGCGCAGCCGCTTGGCGAGGTGTTCGGCCGCGGCGTCGAAGGCGGCATGCGCGTCCTGCGCCTCGCCCTCGCCGCGCAGAATGATGTTGCGCCCAGCATGCATGGTGATGTCGCACATGAAGAAGCTGCGGGCGCGCGAGAACACGACATGGGCCTCGAGGGCATGGTCGAAATACTTCGCTGCGATCGCGTTGAGCTGGTCGGACACGTAGGTCGAGAGGGCCTCGCCCACGTCCACCTGCTTGCCCGAGACGGTGATGTGCATGGCGTGCGTTCGTCCTTCCTTCTGATCGGCCCGCCGGGAAGACGGCAGGGCGGGCTCAGGCCGGGACGGCCTTCTCCCGCCGCCGCTGCACGGAGGAGGGGATGCCCAGCCCCTCGCGATATTTCGCCACCGTGCGCCGCGCGATGTCCACTCCCTCCCGGCGCAGGACAGAGACGATCGCATCGTCCGAGAGCACGCCGTCGGGGTCCTCGGCGGCGATCAGCGCCTTGATGCGCGCCTTCACCGCCTCGGCCGAATGCCCCTCGCCACCCGCGCCGCCGACCGCGTTGGAGAAGAAAAACTTCATTTCCAGCACGCCGCGTGGCGTCGCAATGGACTTGTTCGCCGTCACACGGCTGATGGTCGATTCATGCAGGTCCACCGCCTGTGCGATGTCGCGCAGGATGAGTGGGCGGAGGTGGGTGATGCCGTGGCGGAAGAAGGCGTCCTGGCGGCGCACGATCTCGGCCGCGACTTTGAGGATGGTGCTCGCCCTCTGGGCAAGGCTTTTCACCAGCCAGGTCGCGTTCGCCCAATGCTCGGCGATAAAGGCGCGCTCCTCCTTGCTGCGCGCTGCGCCCAACACCTTGGCGTGATAGGCTCCGTTGGCGATCACGCGCGGCAGCGTCTCCGGGTTGAGCTCGACGATCCAGCCGCCGTCCTCGGATGGGCGCATCAGCACGTCAGGGATGACGGTGGCGACGGGATCGGGGTCGAAGCCCGCACCGGGCTTGGGGTCAAGCCGCTTGAGCTCGGAGATCATCTCGGCGAGATCCTCGGCATCCACGCCGCAGACCTCGCGCAGGCGCCTCAGGTCGCGCTTGGCGAGCAGGTCGAGATTGTCGAGCAGAGCGGCCATCGCCGGGTCGTAGCGGTTCTGCTCGCGGAGCTGGATTTCGAGGCACTCCCGCAAGCTGCGGGCGAACACACCTGGCGGGTCGAAGCGCTGCATGCGGGCGAGCACGGCCTCGATTCGCTCGCGCGGGCAGGCAAGACGGGCGGCCAGCGCCTCGAGGTCCATCACCAGGCGTCCCGCACCGTCCAGGCCGGCGATCAGGCAGGCGCCGATCAGCCGGTCGGTCGCATCGTCGAAACTGAGGCGGAGCTGTTCGGCGAGATGCTCGCGCAGAGACCGGCGCTGGGGGGCGAGGTCGCCGAGGTCGCGCTTGTCCTCCTCGAAATCGGCCCGCCCGCCCCTGCCGCCGACCGCAAGACTCGCGGCATAGCCGTCGGCCGCGGTGCCAGGATCGTAGACGTTGCGGAAGTCGGCATCGAGCGGAGGGCCGTCGCCGGCACCCAGCGCCTCGCGCTCAGGTTCGCCCAGGGGGGGCAGCGGCTCGGGCTCAGGGGGGGTAAGGGGGGTCTCGGCACCCTCAAGCCGGGGGCTCTCGTCCCGCTCGAGCAGCGGGTTGCGCTCGAGCTCCTGCTCGACCCAGGCCTGGACCTCGAGATTGGAGTATTGGAGGAGTTGGATCGCCTGCCGCAGCTGCGGCGTCATCACCAGGGTCTGGCCGAGGCGGAGATCGAGCCTGGGCGCGAGCGCCATCGCCCTCGTCCTCCTCGCCGGCGGTCAGAGCCGGAAACGGTCGCCGAGATAGACCCGGCGCACGCCGTCGTGGGCGACGATCTCGTCCGGAGCGCCCTCCATCAGCACCTGGCCGTCGTGCAGGATGTAGGCGCGGTCGATGATGGCGAGCGTTTCGCGCACGTTGTGGTCGGTGATCAACACGCCAATCTCACGGTCTTTCAGATGGGCGACCAGATCGCGGATTTCGCCGACCGCGATCGGATCGATTCCCGCCAGAGGTTCGTCGAGAAGAATGAAGGATGGGTGAGTAGCGAGAGCCCGCGCGATCTCCACCCGCCGCCGTTCGCCACCCGACAGCGCGATCGCCGGCGTGCGGCGGAGATGGCTGATCGAAAACTCGGCGAGCAAGTCGTCGAGGATCGCCTCGCGCCGGTCGCGATCGGGCTCCACCACCTCAAGCGTGGCGCGGATGTTGTCCTCGACCGAGAGGCCGCGGAAGATGGAGGCCTCTTGCGGAAGATAGCCGAGCCCGAGCCGCGCGCGGCGGTACATCGGCAAGTGCGTGATGTCCGCCCCGTCCAGCACGATGCGGCCCTCGTCGGGGCGGACCAGACCGACAATCAGGTAGAAGCAGGTGGTCTTACCGGCACCGTTCGGCCCAAGGAGGCCGACCGCCTCGCCGCGGCGCACCGAGAGCGAGACGTTCCGCACCACCGGCCGTTTCTGGTAGCGCTTGCCGAGGTTCTCCGCGATCAGGCCCGGGCTGCCAGGAAGCAGGGTGAGAGGTGCCGGACGTGTGGTTGGGCCTGGCGGCGCGGAGGGGGCATTCATGGCCGTACCTCCAGAGCGGGGGCGGGAGGGCGACGCTCCTCGGGCACCAGCATGCCAGCGACCCGCCCGCCCGGCGCAGGCAGAAGCCGCGACACGCCGGTGCGCAGGTTCACCTCCGCGACCGCGCCGTTGAGCTGGTTTTGTCCGCGCGTGATGCGCACCGCGCCGAACAGGCGCGCCACCCCTTCGCCCGGCAGGTAGACCGCCCGGTCGCCGCGCACGACCTCGGTCGCTGTGGTCATGCGCACCTCGCCCCAGGCCTCGGCCCTCTCGAGCCGTCCCGCCCCGGGGACGGGGGGGTCGCGCACCGTCTCTTGCGCCGCCGCCGTCTCACGTTCGGCGAACCAGGCGGCGATGGTGTCCGCCTCCAGCCGGCGGTCGGGCGAAGTCACGACAGCTTGGCCGCGCGCCACGGCCATTCTGCTCGCTGACCAGTATTCGAGTGCGTCTCGTGCGGTCACCGTGTCCGTGCCGTTGGTCAGCGAGAGCGCCCGCCCGGTCAGCACCAGCACCTTGCGGTCGAGGTCGTAGATCGCGCGGTCTCCTTGCGCTCGGTCGTTGCCGGCGACGATGCGCACTCTGCCCTCCGCCTCGAGGCGCCACACCTCGGAGGCGCCGCCGAAAGGGGAGCCGTCCGCTGCGCGGGCCTCTCCTCCAGTGCGCGGGCGGTAGCGGGCGAGGAGACGATCAGCGAAGACGGTTGCACCTCCGCGGGTTGCGCGCGCGTTGCCTTGGGCGATCACCACCTGGTCGTCGCGCCGCCATTCGATCGCGCCATCCGCGAGTACCTCCACCGGGCCCCGGCCCGCGAGGCCCAGATCTTGGGCCGCCGCCGTGGAAGCGAGGAGGAAGGCCAGGGCAGCGAGGCGCAAGCGGCTCACGGCGCGCCCTCCGTAGTGCGCAGGAGCATGCGCGCGGGGCCGGGGAAGATCACCACCGTCCCCTTGTCCTCGATCCGGAAACCAGGCGCGTCCACGCTTCCCGCAGGTCCCTGCACCGCGACCGGTGCGTCTCCCTCGGCGCGGCCCGAGGCGAGGTCGATCCGCGCGCGCGCCGTGCGCACCGCGTAGCCCGCATCGTGGAGCAGCACGACCTCGCCTGCGAGCTCGAGCAGGCGCGTTGCGCGGTCGAAGCGGCCCGACTTCGCCGCGAGCGTGACCCAGGCTCCGTCCTCCAGCGTAACGTCAGCCCTCGGTGCGGCGAGGTCGACGGTGTTCGACCCCGGTGCCTGCTCGGCCCAATCGGCGGTGAGGGTGAACGGGCGGTCCTGTTCGTCGCGACCGCTGTAGTGGGGGTCGAGCACGCGCGCGCTTTCGGAGAGGCCTTCCAGCGGCTTGCGGTAGGCCACCCGCGTGCGCTCCTCGCTCCCGGTCAGCTGCGGCCAGCCGAGGGTCAAAGCAAGGGCCGCGACGGCAGCGAGCGGCAGGGCGCGCTTCAGCACGCCGACCACCAGGCGGCGACGGGCAATCGCTCCCGCGTCAGGCAGAACGGGCCGAGCCCGAAGCGAGGGGATGCGCCGCCGGCCCGGCAGCGGAGCGGGACGGGCCGATCCGGTCGCGACAATGCTCATGCGACCCCAGCGCGGAGCAGGTCGTGCACGTGCAGGATCCCGATCGGCCGTTCGCCGTCGACGACGAAGAGGGCAGTGATGCGGCGCTCGTTCATCTCGCGCAGCGCTTCGGTCGCCAGCGCCTCGGGGCCGATGGTGCGCGGGTTCGGCGTCATTACCTCCCCTGCCTGGCGCGACAGCAGATCTGGGCTCATGTGCCGGCGCAAATCGCCGTCGGTAATGATACCGACGAGCCGCCCGCCCTCGTCGGTCAGCCCGAGGCAGCCGAAACGGTGCGCGGTCATGCGCACGATCGCCTGGTCCATCCGCATGCTGAGCGGCGCAAGCGGCACCTCCTCTCCCGCGTGCATGAGGTCGCGCACGCGCAGAAGCCGCCGCCCGAGCCGCCCCCCCGGATGCAGCACGCGGAAATCCTCCGCCCCGAACCCCTTGCGGGCGAGCAGGGCGACGGCGAGCGCGTCGCCCAAAGCAAGCATCAGCGTGGTCGAGGTCGTGGGCGCAAGCCCGAGCGGGCAGGCTTCCGGCGCGTTAGGCAGAACGAGGGCGATGTCGGCATGGCGGGCGAGCGTGCTCTCGCCGCGCGAGGTCATCGCCACGAGCCGGATGGCGAAGCGGCGCGTGTGCAAGACGAGGTCGGTGAGTTCGCTCGTCTCACCAGAGTTTGAGAGGGCGAGCACGGCGTCGGCCGGCGTCACCATGCCAAGGTCGCCGTGGCTTGCTTCCGCCGGGTGAACGAACTGGGCGGGACGTCCCGTCGAGGCGAGGGTGGCGGCGATCTTGCGCGCCACATGCCCTGACTTGCCGATGCCAGAGACGACGATCCGCCCTTTCACCGCGTCCAAGAGATCGAGGGCGGCGACGAAGCGGTCATCGAGAGCGCGCGCAAGACGGTCGAGGGCCGCGGCCTCGGTGTTCAGCACCCGGCGGGCGGCGGCGAGGTCGTCGCTGCCGCGGGCTCGGTGTGCTGTTTGGCGAGGCTGGCTGAGGGCTTGGCCGGACATCGTACGAGATGTAGGGCCGCCATCCGCGCCGGGTCAATCAACCTGGCGGTATGGCCTCGCAAGACTTGTGCCAGCTGCAGGCGATCCGCCTACTCCGGCGTGATGGTGCCGAGGCGTGCGAGCGTGTCAGTTATGACGCCAGGAGCAACCCCGACAACCAGGGTGATCGTTTCGCCTTGGAGGCGGCAGGCCAAGCGCAAAAGCCGGGGCGAAGGCGGCCGCTGCCAGCAGGGTGCGGCGAGAGAGCTGGGACACGGTCACGTCGCGTCACACGTCTTCGCCAGTGAGGATCTTGGGGCGCGGCGGGCCGGCGTAGGGGTCGATGCCAGAACTTTCGGTCACCACGATCACCCTGCAGTCTTCGCACATGCGGATCAGGTCGATGTTGGCAGCGCTGCCCTTGTACATCCAATGGCTCTCCGCAAGCTTCGCTACCACCCGCTCGATCGACGACTTCACCCCGAAAAGCTTGCCGCAGCGGATGCAGGCGAAGGGCTCCTCCTCCTTGATCACCCGAGGCGTGGCGACATCGGCCCCCACATTGAGGCGGGGGACGAGGGTGATGACCTTCTCCGGGCAGGTGGCAGCGCACAGGCCGCACTGCACGCAAGCATCCTCGACGAAGGAAAGCTGAGGGCGGTCGGGGTTGTCGCGCAGAGCCCCCGTGGGGCAGGCGGCGACACAAGAGAGGCAGAGCGTGCAGCCCTCCGCGTTCACCGCCAGGGTGCCGAACGGCGCCTGCTCGGGAAGGGGCACGATGTCGACCGGGGCGGGGGCGGCTTTGGCGAGCTCGCGCAAGCTGACTTGGGCGAGGCTCCGCTTGTCGCCCATCGGCGCGAAGGTTCGAGGCGCTGCCACGCCCTCGCGGCGGGGCAGGGCAGCAAGGGCAGTGGCGAGCGCATCCGGGTCGGAGACCTCAATCGTGCCCACGCGGCCCTCGCCGAAGCCCCAGGCACGCACCACAGTCTCTGCGAGAGCGAGTGTCCGATCCAGCGCCTCGCGGTCGTGACGTGAGCGGGCGGGCAGCAGCACGCGCAGCTCCGCCGCGCCGTAAGCGAAGGCGGCCGCCACCGTCTCCAGCCCAAGCGCGGTCACCTCGTTCAGCGCGAAGGGAAGAACACGGGCCGGCAGTCCGTCGCCGAACCGCGCCGCGGCCTCGATCAGCGGCTCGCCGTGCTCGCCCTCGTGAACCAGCAGCACGGCGCGTTCTCCCCCCGCCTCGCGGTAGGTGAGCAAAAGCGCGCGCAAGCGCTTGAGCAGCGCCTCAGCAGGCGGCAGCGCGTACGACGCCGCTCCGGTCGGGCAGACGGCGGCGCAGGAGCCGCAGCCGGCGCAGGTCATCGGGTCGATGGCGACGGCGTTCCCGTTAGGCTGGATCGCACCCACCGGGCAGAGATCGAGGCAGCGCGTGCACCCTGTTTTGCGCGACCGCGCATGGGCGCACAGCGCCTCGGTGAAGGTGATGAATCGCGGCTTGTCGAAGGTGCCGACGAGATCCGCCGCATCGAAGATCGCGCGCTCCACCGCGACCGGGTCGTTTGGATCCGCCCTCAGGTAGCCGGGGCGCTTGTGCGGTGCGGGAAAGAGGGGGGTGAGGCCAGACAGATCGAGAATCAGGTCGGCCCGGCTTTTCGCTCCATCGCGCGCTGGGCCGAAGACCAAGCTCGTACGCGAAGAGGGGGAGGGGGCGGCGTAGTCGTCGACGACAAGCTCGAAGGCGCCCAAATGGCCCGAAGCGCGCACGATTCGCCCCTTGACGACCGGGTACTCGGTCGTGCGCGGGGGCGCGACGTCCTTCGGGTCGGCAAGCAGAACGGTGATGTTCAGCTTGGTGGACAGCCGCTTCGCCGCCTCGATCGCGCGCTCGTCCCGGCCGTAGATGAGCGCCACCCCCTCAGAGCGATAGGACACGATCGGGGTCGGCGGCATGGGCACCTGGGCGGCAGCGATCAGCGCCGCCATTTTCGGCCCTGCTCGATCGCCCTCGGCCGACCATCCTGCCGTCTCGCGCAGCCAGACCGTCTCGACCGCGTGCTTTGTCTTGGCTTCTCGGGCGGCCTCGGCGAACACGGCGCGTTCCTGCACGCAGCCGACCAGCACCTCGCCCTGAGCCAGCGCGGCGGTGAGCTTTGGAAGTTCCGCCCGGCAGAGCTGGTGGGCCATCTCCAGCCGCGCGCCGCGGCAGGCTGTGGCGAGCGCCCGCTCATCGAGCGTCATGCTGTCTTCGCAGGAGCAGACGAAGACCGTCCGTCCCACTCGGGAATCGCTGTGCGTTCCGTCGGGCATCGGCTCTCGTCCTCCCGCGCCTATCAATCCCACCCATCCCCGCATATATGACGAAAGCGCGATCAGGGACAGGGAGCGATGGAGACGCAAATCCTGACACCGCCGCTCGATCTGCCGCCCCTCTATCAGGAGGTGGCGCTGCGCGAAGGGGGAGATGCGTTTGCCCAGGGCTGCGCCATCGCGCCGCACGCCGGGGCAGGCACGCTTGTGTGGTCGCGGTCCTACCGGCGGTTCGACGTCGCGGTTGTGCTCGAGCCGGACCGGCCAGTCGGGTCGGCGCGTCTCGCCCTATATGCCGGCATGGTTGCCCTGGCCGACATGCTGGCGGTGCACGCCCCGCCCGAGACTCCGCTCGCTTTTGTCTGGCCTGACCGGATCGAGATCGACGGCGCGGCGGCCGGCGGCGTGCGGCTCGCCTTGCCGCCGTCGGCGGAGCATGATGTCCCCGCCTGGCTGGTCCTGCACGCGGGGTTGCGCGTGGCCTTTGACGAAGGCGTTGAGCCGGGCTCTCTGCCGCAGGTGACGTCCCTGCTCGAGCAGGGTTTCGAGCCGGTGGAGGTGGGACGGCTTGTCGAATCCTATGCTCGGCACCTCATGGCCTGGCTGCATGACTGGCAAGAGCGCGGGCCCCGCCCTCTCGCCGAGGCCTACCTCGCGCGGCTGGCGAAGCCCCAAGCGGCGAAGCGCGGGCTCGACCCGGCGACGGGAGACCTCATCCTGCACGACGACGCGGGGCGCGAGGAACGGCTGAGTCTCGCTGCCCTGCTTGCCTCGCCGTCCTGGCTTGCCGCCGCGGGAGTTGATGAATGATCGACACGCCGCGCGCGATCCTGCGCACGATCCGCCTCGACCTTTCTGACACGCTGATCTTCGAGGCGGCCGCGGAGCCGGGCGAAATCGCGGTGGTCGGCACCTTCCTGTTCTGGGACGCCGATCTTGAGGCGCTGTCGGGCAAGGCCCGCCAGGCCTTCCGGGCGGGCTTCCTCGGCGTGGCGAGTTTCGGCTGGTCAACCCTCGTCACGGTCGGCTCCGCCGGAGTCGAGGAGAAGGCGGCGGCCGTTTCCTCCCTCGCCAGCCTGATCCGCGACCGGCTCGGCGCGCCCGATGAGGCGTCTGCGCGGGCAGCGGCCGAGGAGGAGATTGCGCATGCGGAGAGCCTTTGCGAGGGGCACGCGCCTGGCACGCTGATCGCGCTCTCCCGTACCCTCGAGGACGAAGGGCGGATTCGCGAACGATTCCGCACCCTGCGCCCGCGTGGCCGCCCGCAGGCCCTGCCCGTGATCGGCTTCATCCGCGAGGAGGGCGAGGAGGTGGCGCCCGAGCCCCTAAATCTGGTCGGGCTGATGCGCTCAGGACGGGGGCCATGAGCCGCGACTTCTGGCGTGCGTCCGGCCATCACCTCGCCGAACGCCATCCGACGGGCGGGGTGGCGGTGACGGATGCTCTGCTCGCCGCCTGGCTTGCCCGCCCTGAACTGGTGCCCCCTGCAGAGGCTTGCGAAGCCGAACGCAGTTTGCACGCTGCCCTGCTCGCCAACCCACGCCGCCCGGTTGCCGAGGCCGAGATCGCGCGGCTTGCGGATGAGGACGCACGCGAGAACTGGTCGGTCTGGCTCGCCTTCCGCGACCATCTGCTCGCTCACCCGACCGTTGAGGCCGCCTACGCAGCACTCTTCTCGCGCGACTTGTCGGCCACTCCGCCCATGTTCCTCGCCCAGCTCGTGCAGCTGATCCTGCGCAACATCCTCGATGGCTGCGAAGACGCGTTCCTGCTGCGCGCGGCTGAACTCTTCTTCCGCCCTCAGCGCGCCTCCACTGAGGGCGGCAATCTGCTCCTCGCTGACGAAGAGGTGGTGGAGGGTGCGGCGAGGGGCCGAGGGGGGTTCGGCGTGCTCGGCTCCCTGTTCGCCGAAGCGGGGGCGAGGGTGGCGATCGAACTCGATGTTCTGAACGAAGCGAACGCCGCGCAGTACTGGGACCGCTCCGATCGGCACGATTTCGTGTTCGACCTCACCTTTGGCCGTGAGGGCCAGGCTGCGCT
>CALBEG010000017.1 GCA_937927455.1 uncultured Elioraea sp.
CCATAGAAGGCGAAGATGTCGGCGACCACGTTCGCCTCGACCCGGCTTTCCGTGCGCAGCGCCTTGCCTGTCTCGAGCGCGATCAGCCGCGCCAACTCCTCCACGTGATCGGCGAGCACCCGTGCGCACTCGGCCACCATCGCGCCGCGCTTGCGCGCCGGAACCTTCGCCCACTCCTTCTGCGCCGCGGCGGCCGCCTCCACCGCCGCCGCCACGTCCGCCGCATCGCCCTCTGCCGCGCGGCCGACCTCCTCGCCCGTCGCTGGGTTCACCACGGCGAAGGTGCGGCCCGAACTGGAGGGCACGAAGCGGCCGCCGATGACGTGATGGCCAGAGAGCGCGCGGGCGAGCGCTTTCTCGTCGAGCGTGGGGGCGGCGGGCGTGCGGCCTGGCGTGATGGTGTCGGGCATCGGACTTGTCCTCCCTCGGGGCGGGGCCCATAAGCGGGCGCACGATGCATCCGGGCCATCGTCCCGGGCAAGCCAGCCGGATCAGCCCATGCCGCTCTCCCCCAACTCCGCCCCCTCTGGCCCTCTCGCCGGCCTGCGTGTGTTCGACCTCACCCGCGTGCTCGCTGGGCCCACCGCGACGCAGATGCTGGGCGATCTTGGTGCCGAGGTAATCAAGATCGAACACCCCACGCGCGGCGACGACACGCGTGGCTTCGCGCCGCCCTACCTGCGCAAGCCCTCGGGCGAAGCCTCCTCGGAATCCGCCTATTTCGCCGGAGTGAACCGCAACAAGCTCTCCGTCACCCTCGACATCGCCCGCCCCGAAGGTCAGGCGATCGCGCGGCAGCTGATCGCGCTCTGCGACATCCTGGTCGAGAACTTCAAGCCTGGAGGGCTTGCCAAGTACCGGCTCGACTATCCCTCGCTGAAAGAGACATATCCGGGGCTGATTTATTGCTCGATCACCGGCTTCGGGCAGACAGGGCCCTACGCACCGCGCCCCGGCTACGACGCGCTCATCCAGGCCATGGGAGGCGTGATGAGCCTCACCGGCGAGCCAGACGGGCTGCCGCAGAAGGTCGGCATCCCGATCGCTGACCTCTTCGCCGGCCTCTACGGCACCATCGGCATCCTCGCCGCGCTGCGCCACCGTGAGCGCACAGGCCAGGGCCAGCACATCGACATCAGTATGCTTGACACGCACGTCGCCTGGCTCGCCAACCAGGGCATGAACTATCTGGCGACGGGCGAGAACCCGCCGCGGCTCGGCAACCAGCACCCGAACATCGTGCCCTATCAGGTGTTCGCCACCGCAGATGGGGCGATCATGTTGTCGATCGGCAATGATCCGACCTTTGAACGGTTCTGCCGCGCCTTTGGGCTTGACCACCTGGTCGCCGATGAACGCTTCGCCACCAACGCCAAACGCGTGGAGAACCGCGCCTTCGTCACCGACACGCTGACGCCCGTGCTGAAGTCGAAGACCACCGCCGAGTGGATTGTCGCTCTCGAGGCCCTTTCCATCGCGTGCGGGCCGATCAACCGTCTCTCCGATGTCTTCGCCGACCCGCACGTGAAAGCGCGCGGCATGGTGATCAGCATGGAGCACGAAGGGGTCGGCGGCCCGATCCCGCTCATTGCCAACCCGGTGAAGCTCTCCGCCACCCCGCCCGACTACCGGATCGCGCCTCCCACTCTTGGAGCGCATACCGAACTCGTGTTGCACGAACTCCTCGGCCTCTCTCACACGGAGGTCGCCGAACTTCGCAACAAGGGCGTGGTGTGAGGCAAGGCGCGCTGCGCTGGCTTTCTCCGGCGGGGTTCTTCCGGCTCGCCTGGACGGAATGGGGCTCGGCTCACGGCGACGACCCGCCGATCGTCTGCGTGCACGGGCTGCTCCGCACGGGGCGGGATTTCGACGGGCTTGCGGCCGGGCTTGCTTCGCGCGGACGTCGCGTGCTCTGCCCCGACATGCCTGGACGCGGCGCCTCCGACCGGCTGCCGGATCCGTCGCTTTATCGCAACGACATCTACGTCGCTGCCTGCGCCCACCTTCTTGCCCATCTCGGCGAGGGGCCGGTCGACTGGGTTGGCACCTCGATGGGCGGCATCGTCGGCATGATGCTGGCGGCGCAGCCGAACACACCGATCCGACGCCTCGTGCTCAACGACATCGGCGCGTCGATACCGGCCGTGGCGATCGCGCGCATCGCGGCCTACGCCCAGGCGTTCCCTTCGGTTGCCGATCTTGCGGAGGCGGAGGTCGTGATCCGCCGCCTCTACGCGCCGTTCGGAGATCTGCCCGCTGAGGTGTGGCGGCACCTTGCCGAGACGAGCTTCGTTGCGACTGAACAGGGGCTGCGGCCGCACTTTGATCCCGCGATCGCCCAGGCCTTCGCCAGCATGGAAGCGAAGGATGTCGATCTCTCCGCTCTCTGGGCTGCTGTGCGCGTCGAGACGCTGATCCTGCGCGGCGAGGCTTCCGACGTCCTGCCCGCCGAGGTCGCCGCGCGCATGGCACAGGCTCCGCACGCGCGGCTCGTCACCATCGCGGGCTGCGGCCACGCCCCGGCCTTGTGGAACACACGCGAGATCGCCCTCGTCGCGTGCTTCCTCGATCACGGACACGTACCATGATCAGCCCCGCCTGGTGCCGACTGATGGCCGCCTACACTGCAGAGATGAACCGGCGCCTCTACCGTGCCGCCGGCGAACTGACCGATGCGGAGCGCAAGCGCGATCGCGGCGCCTTCTTCGGCTCCATCCACGCCACGCTCAACCACCTTCTGTGGGGCGATCGCGTCTGGATGCATCGCCTCGCCAGCGGCTGGGAGCGGCCGCGCGGCGGCATTGCCGCGAGCACCTCGCTCTACGATACCTTCGAAGACCTTCGCGCGGCGCGCGAGGAGGCGGACCGGCGGATCGAGGCCTGGGCCGGGGGCCTGACGGAGGCCTGGCTCGCAGAGGAGCTCGTCTGGTTCTCGGGTGCTACTGCGCGCGAGTGGCGTCGGCCGAAATGGATTCTCGTCACGCATCTCTTCAACCATGGCACGCATCACCGCGGGCAGGTGCACGCAATGCTGACGGCGGCTGGCATCCGTCCCGAGGACACCGACCTGCCGTTCATCCTCGATCTCGCCGCACTCGGCTTCGGCTGAAAAAAGGGGGCGGGGCTCGCCCGCCCCCAGCGACGATCAGCGACGATCGCCGCGACGCGCATCAAGCCAGAGCTCCTTGTACACGGAGCCCTCGTAGTCGACGTGAAGCTCCACCCGCTCGCCGCGGGGATTGCGTGCCGTAACCTCGAAATGGCGAGGCTTGCGCTCGATATCGCGGACGTCGCTGTAGCCGAGCGCAGCGAGGCGCGCCCGGAGCTCTCGTTCGCTGATCTGCGCCGGCGCCATGCGCGTTTCGGCCCGCCGCTCCCGCTCTGAGCGCGGCATGGGCCCCGGCACCGGTCGAACCTCGATGCGCTCGCCGTTCTCGCGAACCAAGGTGAAGGCGTCGAAGCTGCCCATTCCCTTTGGCTTGCCGATCACGGTCAGGCGCTCGCCCGGCTGAACCTCAATGCGGCGCACCGCGTCTGGCCCAAGCTTGACCAGGATCGCACCCGAGTTGTCGCGCAGCACGAACTTGTCGCCGAACACCTCACCGACGGTGCCTTGGACGGTTGTCCCTGGTCCGGTGAGAGAGCCGATCGGCACCTGTGCAGCCAATGGTGTTGCGCTGAGAACCGCAGCAGCCACCGCGGCGAGAAGCGTCTTGCGTGTCGTCATCGTTTGACCTCCTTGTTTGTCGTGATGACGCGCTCCTTCTAGCGCCCGGTGCCTGAACCGACCGTGGTAGCAACCGTTCAGCTTCCGTTCAGGATCCTCCGCCTTACTTTATAGGCATGCGTCCGCGACGTCTCCTGCTCGCCGTTCCGTTTGTCCTGCTTGCGCACAGCGCCAAAGCGGAAACCATCCCGCTTGCTCGTGCTTTCGCCATTGTCGAGGAGCGCTACCGCGGGCGCGCCCTCGATGGTACGATCATGCGTGGGCGCAAACATGAGCCTGATTTCGTCTACGTGATTTCGTTCCGGACAGACCGCGGTGACATCCTGCGGATCCGGCTCGATGCCGAAACAGGGGCCTTTCTCGAGGTCGCCGGGCGCGGCCAGGCGGAGGCGCTGCGGCGATGAGGGCACTCGTCGTTGAAGACGATCCCACCATCGCGGACGGCGTGGCTCGCGCGCTGGCCGAGGCGGGTTTCGTCGTCGCGCGCGCCACGGACGGCGAAGAGGCGGAATATCTCGGCGCGACCGAACCCTACGACGTTGCCGTGCTCGACCTTGGTCTGCCGGGCCGCGACGGCATCGCTGTGCTCGAAGCTTGGCGGAAAGCAGGGGCGACGTTCCCGGTGCTGATCCTCACCGCGCGCGACCGCTGGGCCGACAAGCTCGCGGGCTTCCGCTCTGGGGCAGACGATTACGTGATCAAACCGTTCCGGCTGGAGGAGGTGGTGCTGCGCGTGCAGGCCCTCGTTCGCCGCGCCGCCGGCCACGCTCAGGCCGTCATCACGGCGGGCTCCCTCGCCTACGACACTCAACTTGGCACCTTCACGTTCGACGGCATGCCGCTCAAGCTCACCGCTATGGAGCACCGCGTGCTCGCCTACTTGATCCACCGCGCGGGCCGGGTGGTCAGCCGCACCGAGCTTACAGAGCACGTCTACGACGGCGACACTGACCGCGACTTCAACGCGCTCGAAGTCATCATCGGCCGCCTGCGCCGCAAAATCGGGCCGGAGACGATCGAGACCGAGCGCGGGCGCGGCTATCGGCTCAGGCGATGATCACGCTTTTTCGCTCGAGCCTGCGCGCACGGCTCGCGCTTGTCGCCTTCGTCTCCGTCGCTGCTGTCCTTGGGGCGAGTGGCCTGTGGCTCGACCAACGGCTCGGTTCGGTGGTGACTCTCTCCTTCGACCGCCGCCTCGAGACCATTCTCATCGCGCTCGCCACCGCCCTCGATGTGGACGATGACAGCGGCGCCCTTATCGTCGCGCACCGCTTGCCCGATCCGCGCTTCGAGGCTGCCCTTTCCGGCTGGTACTGGGAGGTGGAGGAGGAGGGCGTGGTGATCGCGGCGAGCCGAAGCCTGTGGGGTGGCCGAATTGCACCGATCGACGCGCGCGGCGAGGCGCTGCGGGTCGTCAGCCGGGACGTTCCCTCGCCCGACGACGGCAGCCCGCTCATCATCCGCGTTGCCGCACCGGAACGGGCACTGGCCGAAGAGAAGGCCGCGGCGCGCGCGGTCGTCATCGCCACTCTCGGCCCGCTTGCCATTCTCCTGTCCCTGCTCGCCGCCGTGCTTGTCTCGGCTGCACTTTTGCCGGTGAAGAGGCTCGCGCACGGGCTCGACGCCGTGCGCCGCGGCGAGGTGAAGCGGCTTGCCGCCCCGCCTGAGCGCGAGCTTGCCCCTTTCGCCGAGGCTGTGAATGCGCTGCTTGCCTCGCACGAAGCAACTCTTGCTCGCGCCCGTAGCGCCGCGGCCGATCTTTCGCACGCGCTGAAGACCCCGCTCGCCGCGCTCGCGACCCTGCCCGACCCGGAAGGCAGGATCGCCGACCAGGTTGCGCGCATGCGGCGTCTGACCGAACGCCACCTTGCCCGGGCACGAATCGCGGGCGCGAGCTACGGAGAGCGGGCTGCTTTGCACACCGTGGTCGCGGATCTGCTCGCGGTGATGCGGCGGATCCATCCGCGTGTGGCTTTCACGCTGGAGGGGCCGGCGGCGCGCGTCGCGGTGGAGGCTGCCGATCTCGAGGAGATGATGGGCGCCGTGCTCGACAATGCTGGTAAGTGGGCGGCGTGGTCGGTGCGTGTTCGCATCATTCCCGATGGGCCGCGGGTGAGGGTTGCGATCGAGGATGATGGACCCGGGCTGCAGGACGCCGAGGCGGCGCGGGCGCGGGGCGTGAGCCTGGACCGCAGGCATGCGGGGTCCGGCCTCGGGCTTGCCATCGTCGACGAGATCGCCGCCCTCTACGGTGCGGAACTCCGCCTCGGCCGCAGCCCAGCGGGCGGGCTCGCCGCCGAACTCGACCTGCCCGCCGCATCATGAATGTTCCGAACCTTCCGCCCTTCCGCGCGCGCCCACCATGGCTGACGGGTGATTTGCAAACGGTGCGCAACGCGCTCTGTCGCGACGCGCCAGACCCCGGCCCCTCCTCGCGGCTCTGGCTCGAGCTGCCGGATGGAGACGCGCTTGCCGCCGCCCTGCACGAAGGCCCTGCGGAGACACCGCTCGTCGTGCTCATCCATGGCCTGTGCGGCTGCGAGGACAGCCAATATGTGCGTCGATCAGCGGCGTTTTGGCGTGCCCGCGGCCACGGCGTGTTAAGGCTCAACCTGCGCGGGTCGTCTCCATCCCGGCCACGGTCGCGGCGGCAGTACCACGCCGGGGCCGGAGACGACATCCTGCACGCGCTCAGCCAGCTCAATGCGCAGGTGGTCCGTTCCGGTATCGTCGCGATCGGGTTTTCACTTGGCGGCACGCAGCTCCTCAACGCTCTGGCCCGGCCCGAGGCGCGCGACCTTCCCCTCCGCGCCGCCGCCACGGTCTGCTCGCCCGTGCTGCTTGCTCCCGTCGCGCGCCGGATGATGGCGTGGCGCAACGCGCTCTACCACGTCTGGCTTCTCGCTCTGATGAAGCGGGAGGCGGAGGCGCTTGCCCCACACATCCCGCCTGGCTTGCTCGCCGCCGCTCGTGCCGCGCGCACCGTTTACGCCTTCGACGATGGTTATGTCGCGCCGATGGCGGGCTTCGCCAGCGCGGACGACTACTACGAACGCTGCGGCCTGCCGCCCCGGCTTACCACTATCGCCACCCCCACCCTCTGCCTCACCGCTGAGGACGACCCGTGGGTGCCGGCTGAGACCTATCGTGCCATCGCCTGGAACAGCAATCCTCGCCTTTGCCCACTGATCGCTGCGGGCGGCGGCCATGTCGGTTTCCACGACGCTTCGCGCGACGGCACCTGGGCTGATCGCGCGATCGCCGCCTGGCTTCAGGACTCGCTCTCGGAGAGGCGTGCTGCAATCGCGGCATAGCCGCCCGCCTCGCGTCCGTCCTCGATCGCCCACACGGTCTTCAGCACCGCGATCGCGAACGCCCACGCCGCAAGCCGCGCGCGGTCGGCAGAGAGGCGTTCGACGAGAACGCCTAAGCGATGGTCGACCAGGCGGCTGGAGTGTGCGAAACCCGCAAGGAACGAGACAGGCTCAGACACGGCGGAGGCGGGATCGAACAGCGCATCCCCCGTCGCCCCAATCGGGTCAATCGCCCGCCAACCCTCACCATCGGCCAAGATATTGCCATGGTGGAGATCCCCATGCAGCAGGCACGGTTCGGCTGACGACACCACGAGGTCGCGCCACAGCCCGAGTGCCCGATCGCGCAGGGCGGGGTCAAGCCGCCTGTCGCGGCAGGCGGCGATCGCCCGCCACCAACCCTGCGCGTCAGCGACCACCGCGCCTTGGGGAGGAGGGCGACGCAGCGCGAGCGACACCTCGGCCAGTGCCACCATCGCCTCCTCATCGCGCCCTGCTGCGCAGAGGGTGGCGAGCGGTGTGCCGGGCACAAGGTGTTCGAGCAGCAGAGCGCCGCGGTCGGGGTCGGCGCGCAGCAGCCGCACGGCACCTTGCCCCTCCCACGCTGCCAGAGCAGCTGCCTGCGCTGCCGCCCCTTGCCCCGGCTTCTCCAGTTTCAGCACGGCAGGCGTGCCATCCGTGCGCCACACCTCGCACACCAGCCCCTGCGTCGACCCGCCCAAGGCCTGGCCGAGCGCGAGCCCCCAGTCGCGCGCGATCGCTTCAGCCCGCGCGGGCAACGCCGCCCGCCACCCTTGCGGGCCGGGGCGCGAGCGTGGAGGCTCCTCCCGCTTCACGGAGGCCCCTCGATGACGAAACGGATCGGCACCCGCGGCGAGTACGGGTGGTTCCTCATCATTCCCACGCGCTGGATGGACAACGACGCCTTCGGTCACGTCAACAACGTGGTCTACTACTCGTGGTTCGACACCACGGTCGCGCGCTTCCTGATGGATACGGGAGCGCTGCAACCGCTCGCCTCCGAGATCGTCGGCTATGTGGTAGAGACGCAGTGCCGCTACTTCTCCCCCATCGCCTTCCCCGAGACCGTCACGGCCGGGCTGCGTGTGGCGCGAATCGGCAACTCCTCCGTCCGTTACGACATCGGCATCTTCCGCGATCAGGACGAGCGCGCCGCTGCCGAAGGCCACTTCATCCACGCCTATGTGACGAAGGCGACGAACCGCCCAACCCCGGTGCCGGAAGCGATGCGCGCCGTGCTCGCGCGCTATCTCGCCGACTTTGCCTAAAGAAGCCCAAGCGCGGCAAGCTCTCGCCGCATCTCGGCGGGCATTGTGGCAAACCCGGCCTGCGGCTCGGCAAAACCGCGCGGACGGTCGCGCGGGGCGTCGGCGGCCTCGAGGTAGCGCCAGCCCTGAAACGGCTTCACCGCGCGGGGTTCCACCGGCACATGCTGCGGGTCGAGTTCGAGCGCGCAGCAGGCCGAGCCGTCGTCCCAGACATCGGGGCGGATGGCGAGAATGCGCTGGCGCACCTGAACGAAACCGGCGATCACCCAGTAGATCGACCCTCCCGAGGCGATCTCCGCGGCCCTCCTGGGCGTGACGCGCGTCTGATGCCGCAGGGGGGGATCGTTTTGCGCGCGCCTCCTCTGCCGTTCGGCAAGCTCCGCGACCGTTGTCACGCCGACAGCGAGCTTGATCAGGTGGAGCATGCCGCGGGAGGTGTGCGACGACGGAGTTGCGGCAAGGGGGTGGCGTCGGTTTCGGCCGCGGTATGGGGTGAAGGCGAAGCCTGGGCGTCGCGTTCGGCCGACGCACCCTGCGGCTCTGCCGCGCCGGCAGGACCAGATGCGAGCCAAGCCCCGAGCATTGCTGCCCACAAAGAGGTCAACCGCCGCCCCTGCATGACCGAAGCCTCGCGCGCGATCGTGGCGAAGTCGGGGCCCATCGTGGGTGATCCGGCGCACAGTCCGTGACATCGCCGTGACCAGGTGAAGGGCCCGGGCTGTGCGGCGCGGCACGCCGTGCCATCTCTTGCTCATGCGCGTCCTTACCCGCTGGAGCCGCCGGCTTCTTGTCGGCCTTGTCGGCCTCGTCGTTATCCTCGCCGCCGGCCTCGTCGCCACCTTCCGTCTCACCCTCCCGCCCGAGCGCAACGAGGTTGCGATCCCAGGCCTCTCCGCGCCGGTGGAGGTCACGCTCGACCCGAACGGCATTCCGTGGATCCGCGCCGGGTCGGCGGAGGATGCCTTTGCCGCGCTTGGCTACGCGCATGCGCGCGATCGACTGTTCCAGATGGAGCTGATGCGCCGCGGCGGCGCGGGGCGGCTTGCCGAAGTGGTCGGTCCGATGGGCCTCAGGCTCGACCGCTTCTCCCGCCTCCTTGGCCTCGAAGCCAAAGCCCAGGCCGATCTCGCCGCCCTGCCCGAGGACACGCGGAGCGCGCTCGCGGCCTATGCGCGCGGGGTAAATGCCTGGATCGCCGAGCGCGGGATCGCTGCCGCGCCGGAGTTCCTTCTCCTGGGGCTTCGTCCCGAGCCATGGCGCGAGACCGATTCGCTCCTCTGGGGCAAGGTGATGGGATTGTTGTTAACCGGAAACATGCGCACCGAGCTCGCCCGGCTCGCCCTCTCCACCCGGCTGCCGCGCGACCGGATCGACGAGCTTTGGCCGCGCGACACTACGCCCGGCTCTCCGGTCGCCGCCGCACCCATCCCCGCCATCGACCCCGACCACGCCGCCCGCGTGCTCGCCGCCTTGCCGGTCTTTGGCGAGGACGCGCCACACCCTTCTGCCGCCTCCAACGTCTGGGCGGTGGACGGGAGGCACACGGCGTCCGGCAAGCCGCTGGTCGCCAACGACCCTCACCTCG